>JAYVUC010000073.1:0-6158 GCA_043788295.1 Phycisphaerales bacterium | reverse complement strand
CCATTGCCTTAGGCGCGTGTCCTCAGGCCTGTAGCTTCAAAGATGGCCGAGATAATCGCGAAAAACAGAACTCGTCCCCTTCCCGTGCTCCGATCGGCTCGGCGCAAGGAGCAATGTTGGTCGCCCCGCCCAGACGAGAGCAGCCAGATGGGTCCCGTGGCTCCAACTCCTCTCATCGACTCTCTGGACCTGTCATGATGGACCTGGACAGCGGCGATGATGCGGCCGCTGCCTCTGCTCCTCCCTCTGCCGCGGCTTCCTCGTCCAGCGCCGCGGCTTCTGCCTCCCCTGCCTCGTCGCTGCTCCCCGCTGCTCCCTCGCTGTCTCCGGTGGCTCATTCTCATCTCCATCCCTCTCGGGTGGGCCATTTCAAGGTTGGGGGCGCTGCGGTGGCGGTGCCTGCCATGGCCCGCCGGTCCGCTCCGACCGTCGCTGCCTCGTCGTCCGCTCCTGCGAGGCGACCCAAGGGAGCTCTGCCACCAGGCTTTGCTTCCATGTTCTCACCAGAGCGTCTGCAGCAAATGGCAGCAGCAACAGGGGCGGGAGCGGCAGCCTCGTCGTCCGGCGCCGGATCCGATGCAGCCTCGGTGGCTGCGGCCGCTCCTTCGGTCCCGTCCTCCTCCCAGCCGTCCCTCAGCCACTGCCTGGTGTTCAATCCTGCTCTGCTCAGCGAGCACGGCAACGATCAAGCGGAGCATAAGAAGGCCCTGGATTTAGGCCCGCATCGGACGAAGGAGGTTGAGTCCACCGTGGCCTCGTGGCAACCTGCGCTCAGGGACAGCATGATCTGCGCTTTCGTGCAAGCCGGCGACAATCGTGTGCATGTGCAGTTTGGCACCAGAGAGAGCATGGAGCAGGCCCTGTCCACTGTCAAGACCCTCGTTCCCTGTTGCGTCACTTGCCCTCGGGGTGCGTGGCAGCCTCTCCTCCCGTGCGGTCCGCCGAGACACGATTGCGCGGAGAGGATCGACATCGAATGTTCGCTCGTGGAAGACAAGTCTCACGACTCCAAGTGGACCGCGGACACAATGGCGGCCGTCCTCGGTCAGGTGGCCATCGAGGCGACCACTCATTGGATGCCCGCGACTCACAGGACCGGCCGATTCCTGCTGTCCATCCTTGCTCGAGCGAGCAGCGTGGCTCAGCTGACGGAGACAGTGGCGCGCATCAACAGTGCGGGGCTCCTGCTCAGGGGGCATCCCATTCGAGTTTGTGCACCGAATATCCCGTCGCTGGCTCGCTGCTCGCAGTGCTCAGTGTTGGGTCACCCGAGCGACGCGTGCACGGAGTACAGCGGGGTCGCACTCAGGATCCAGTGGCATCAGCCCTGCAACTTCGCGAGGGCCATTGAGCTCCAGCGGCTCTCGGGAGCGCCGCGATTCTACCTCGGTCATGATCTCAACACGAGGGCAGCCAGTCGCAAGCTGACCCTCCTGTTCGATGACCTCAGCGATCAGTCACCAATCATGGAGCAGATCGGCGAGCGCTTGGGCGCGCGTCTTTTTGCATTGCAGGCTCTGCTTGTTGATGCATACATCGTCGATCTGAAGAATCGTCTCGTTGAATGCAATCACTGCGGCTCGATGGACCGACCTCATCTGTGCGAGGGCGGAGGCACACTCAGGAAGCCGACCGTCAACCCGCGGCAGGGCGCGAGAAGGCAACCGCAGGACGATCACGGAGCAGCAGCGCAACCCAACCACGCAGGGGCTGCCCCTGCTCGCGACCCGATCTGCCGCAACTGGAGCCGCCACAAGGTGTGCCCTCGCCAGCAGAGAGGCGACCGCTGCGGCTATCAGCATCCGGCCAACGTGGTCATCAAGTCCGGACCAGTGTGCTTCAGCTTCAGAGACACGGGTCACTGCAAATGGGGAGACGCCTGCAAATTCGTCAGGTCGCACGCCAAGCACAATGCGGTCGCGGCTGCTGCTGTGGCCGCAGCAGCTCAGAGTCAGGCCCAGCCACCCAGCCCTCGAACTGCCTCAGCGCAGGCAGCAGCGAGCGCTGCTTCGAGCGCCCCTGCTCCTGCGCGCAGCCCAGGCCGAAAAACCTCGTCGCGCAAGAAGGCAGCGATCCGGTCACAGGCTGCTTCCTCTGCAGCCAGTGCTGCGTGCGCTCAGCCCCGGTCCGACGCAGACGGAGAAGAGAAGGCAGAGCCGCCCTTCCACATCGTCACTAGCAGTCGCGGTCACAGATCCCAGCTGGCCACACCACTGCGGGCATCGGCTCCAGCAGCCGCGGCTGCTGCCTCCAGCAGAAAGAAGCGCTCGAGCGCCGAGGCGAATCTCACGACGCCCCTGACCACGCCGGAGCAAAGCGCAGCAGCAGCCGGCTCAGCACAGCCCGCCTCGTCTCCTCTGCCTCCCTCCCTCCCTCCCACACCAAAGGCGTGGGCAGACCTCACTGACAGCGACGGAGAGGAACCGCTGATACGATCGCGAGCTCAACCGTCGAACCCGCCGCTCTCCAGCCTCAGTTCCCTGCCCAGCCCGCTCTCGGTTGGCAAGCCGAAGCATACAACGAAGCGAGCAAACATTCATCAGTCTGCTGCAGCCGCGGCGGCCTCATCCAGCAGCAGCACGAGCAGCGACACCGGAGGAAGCAATGTCCAGCGAGCCCTGTCGTTCAGCTCACCTGCTGCCTCCCCAGCCGCGTCGGCTGCTGCCGCGAGCAGCCCAGCCCGCCACTCCTCTGATGCAGGCGGAGGGAAGACCGCTGGTCGCCAATAGGCGCTCGGCTGGTCTTCTCTCTCTCCTCCATCTGTACTCCACTTGTTTCATACGATCTATTTCATGCTCGCGTCTATTCTATCTCCACCTCTGTCCCCGGCCGCCTCCCCTGCCCCTGGCCCTGCTCCCCCCCACTCCCACCCTCCCTCCCCTCCGCCTGCTGCCACACTGCGGCTAGGCACGTTCAACGTCGGCTTGGGTTTCGAGAGAAAGCTGCCTCGCATCCTCACGCGATGCTCGCAGCTGATGCTCGACGCCGTCGCCCTACAGGAGATCGGCGATCCAGCCCTCCTCTCCACTCAGCTCCCACCCTACGTCCTCGTCTACGCGGCGGGACCATCCACTCAGCAAGCAGGAGTCGGCCTGCTGCTGTCTCTCTCGCTCGCCACTCGAGCCCGCAGCTACTATCGTTCATCAACAGGCAGGCTGATCGGTGTGGTGCTAGAGCTGAGCCGAGGTCAGCGGACCCTACTGGTCTCAGCCTACATGCCCTCAGGCCTCGATCACCTCGCAGCCAGCTCACCTCTGCACAGCGCCACAGACGAACTCTACGCCACGATACGCAAGTGGTCGCGTGGGATGCAGCAGGTCATCGTGATGGGTGATCTGAACGAGACGCGCGTGGCTGCGGACCGAGCCTCGGCTGCAGCGGCAGCTCGGGCCCCGGCCATCGCAGCCGCATCCAAACACATGGATCAGCTCGACGACGAGGGATTCATCGATGTGTACCGTCATCTTCATCCACTCGGCGGGGCGTCCGCACGCGCTGGCTTCACTCACTTTGTGCCCAACCCGCCCTCGTCCAGTCGCATCGACTACCTGTGGTGCAAAGGCATACACGCAGCCTCGTTGCTCCGTGCTAGCATCGACTCTGCTCCCTCGCTGCGCAAGCTCTCGCACCATCGGCTGCTGTGGATGGAGATTCAGCCCACGCATGCGGTCCCTGTCTGTACTGCGGAGCCCATGCGACTGCGGCTGCCCAACCTTCGAGCAGCCAACTCGACGCACGTGCAAGCATTCGAGAGGCACGTGCAACGGGACGTCGATCAACAGCAGCAAGAGATGCAGCAGCTACTCGCGTCATGTGATGACAACCCTGCAGCGAACCTCGATGCAGTCGCCTCGCGCCTCACGACAGTCCTCCATTGCTCAGCCTTTGCCTGCTTCCCAATCACGGGCTCCGCCCCATACAACAGTCGAGACATGCTTCATCTCGAGCGACAGCGCGTCGCGATCACTCGGCTGCTTCGCTTGTCCTCGGACCTGCTGGCTTCCACTCCTCCATCCCGCCTCCATCGCGTGCGCTTCCCGCGGTGTGCCCAGTGGGGGAAGCTGTATGCACGATGCGTCGAGGACCTCCACATCGAGTGGACCCTCAATGCATACGACAACGCTGATCCAAACGAGTGGATCAAAGAGACACGCCAGTTGCTCCGCCGAGTCCGCGCTGCCATCCACAAGGAGCAGACGAGGATGCAGCGATCGCACCGAACGCGACTGGAGGCCAACCCTGCGGCGCAGGTGCATCGCATGCTGGACAGCAGCGAGCTGCCTGCTCAGATTCATTCAGTAGTCGACAGGAATGGAGACCTCACGACCACAGCACAAGAGCTCGAGGATGTGCTCGTCGATCACTTCAGCTCCGTCTTTGCTGTGCCTCCGCCCTCTCGTGTGCCCGTCCCTCCGCCGTTGGAGCCGCCTCCGATGCTGCTGTTGAAGGAGAGCGTCGATCCGCAGTGGTACGAGGGGCTGCTCGCTGAGATCACGGAGCAGGAGCTGCTGTCGGTGCTCTCTGATGCACCCCTGATCTCGTCGCCTGGTCAGGACGGGGTCTCCACAGGCCTGTGGAAGCTCGCACTACAGGGCAGCCCAGCTCTCTGCACGCTCATTGCATCTCTGTTCTCGTCCTGCCTTCGCACATCGACCTTCCCCGCTGCATGGAAGACGAGCGTCATCGTGCCTCTGCTCAAAGACGCACTGAAGGAGCACGGCATGAGCAACCTGAGGCCCATCAGCCTGCAGAGCTGCCTGGGCAAGCTGTTCAACAAAGTCCTCGCGCATCGCCTCAGCAACATCTTTGCTCGCTTCCCCATCCTGCATCCGGCTCAGCGAGGATTCATTCACGGAGGCAGCATCACCAAGTGCATCGATGAGCTGCTCGACGCATGGGACTGGAGCCGCCGAGGCAAGCACGAGCTGCACACGCTGCTCTACGACATCAAGCAAGCCTACGACTCCGTACAGATCGGCGTGCTGGTCCGCGCGATGCGCCGCCTGCGCCTGCCTGCTGCCTTTGTCGCGTTGATCGAGGACAGCCTCACAGGTCTATCCTCGTGCGTCCGCACTGCGTTTGGAACCACACGCCTCTTCCTCGTGCTCCGCAGCCTGCGACAGGGTGACCCACTCGCTCCTCTGCTGTTCGTCATTCTCATGGACGCGCTGCACGAAGGGCTCGAGTGCAATCCGTTCACGGGCGAGAGGCATGGGCTCGTGATCTCACTGCGTGGCGGCCTCTCAGTGTTGATCCCGTCTCTCGGCTACGCTGACGACACCTCAGTGCTGACCAACACACTCGAGGACATGCGCGTGCAAAACGACTGGGTTCACTACTTCATGCGATTCAACCGCCTCGGCCTCAATCACAGCAAGTGCGAGCTGGTCGGTCGCTTCGGAGGTGAGGAGCCGCCCGAGGTGACGGCTGCGGACCTGCAGGCGCACGGCATCGAGATCGAAGGCAACCCGATCACGCCTGTGGCCCACGATCAGCCCATCCGCTACCTCGGAGTGCACTGCTGCTTCGATGGCAGCTGGCGCGCTCAGCACGCCAAGTCGCTGGGCATGGTCCTGAAGTTCACGAGCGTTGTGCGCAAGTTCGATGTGTCGCTGAGCCAAGCGCGATACATGTTCAATGTCTTCCTGATGCCCAAGCTCGAGCTGGCCCTGCATTACGTGCATGGGCCAGGGACAAGCGAGTTTGTGAAGAACTGCAACCGCACCCTCATTGGATGCATCAAGCACGCCGTGGGATCTCCCATGCGACTGAGCTATCGGGCGGTCGCGCAGGCCCTCGGGATCATCCTGCCGTCACGCCTCGAGGCGGCAGTCAAAGTGTCCGAGCTGTTCCTGCGGATCAATTCGTCTCGACCAGACTGCAGGTGGAGCCAGCTCGGTCGCCTTCTGTGGCGTCAGGGGTTGCCTTCCGAGATTGATGCCGCGACTCCATTCCCTCACGATCGCAACGACACTCGTTGGACCAGAGCAGCGAAGTTGGCCGTGCAGCTTGGTTGGTCCATGCGTTTGCTCTCGGATCGAGCAGACCACCGCAACTCTCATCTGTTCGCGACTCCTGCCGCGCCCGCAAAGGACATGTCTGTGGGCGTCATCACTCAGAACGTGCGTGTGACCGCCTCCGCCGTGCCCGTCACGATC
>JAYVUC010000072.1:0-33314 GCA_043788295.1 Phycisphaerales bacterium | reverse complement strand
TTCGTCATCATCGTGACGAGCCTCAACCGGTCCTTCCTGCCCGGCGAGTGGCACATGTACCACCCGACGTTTGTCGACATCATGACCTTCGCTGGCACGTTCGGCATCTTCCTCACACTCTTCATGCTCTTCCTGCGGGTCATCCCCGTCTTTGCGATGGCGGAGCTCAAGGCCGTCATGCCCCAGGCCAATCCGCACCCCGATCACCATGATGATCACGACGACGAGCACTCAACGGGCACCCTCGCTGCCCATTCGGGAGGGCACTGAAGCCATGAGCACCGACATCGTTCACGCCAAGCAGTTCGTCACCGAGAAAGGCGACCCGGTCTACGGGCTCATCGCCCAGTTCACCACGACGCCCGAGGTCTATCACGCCGCCGAGGCAATGCGTGACGCCGGGTACACGCAGTGGGACGTCTATTCCCCCTTCCCCATCCACGGCATCGACGACGCCATGGGCATCAAGCGGACAAGGCTCCCGCTCATCGTCGGGGCGGCCGCAATCTGCGGCGTCGTCTGCGGCTACCTCCTGCAGTGGTACGGGTCCAACGTCGGGTATCAGCTCGTCACCCAGGGCAAGCCCTACGGGAGCGTCACCGAGGGCGGATGGGAGGCCTTTGTGCCCATCACCTTCGAGCTGGGCGTGCTGTTTGCGGCGTTTGCCAGTCTGATCGGGATGCTCGCGCTCAACGGCCTCCCGCGCCACCACCATCCGCTCATGAAGAAGGACGCCTTTCTCCGCGTGAGTGACGACACATTCATGATCTGCGTCGAAGCCTGTGACCCCAAGTTCGACCCCAAGGCCACCAAGGACCTCCTGCGATCCCTGCACGCGACGAATATCGAGCTTGTCGAGGACGAATGACCAACTCGTCCGGCCCGATGTACAACGCGTTGCGGATGAATCGAACCTTTTTGCCCAAGACCTTTGCGAGTGATGCGATGAAGACACCGACAGCACGAATCCTGGGAATGTCCGCTCTTGCGGCTGCCGCCGTGATGGTCGGCTGCCGCGGCGACCGCAGCGAGGCTCCACCGCACCAGTTTCTCCCGGACATGGACGACAGCCCCAAGTTCAAGCCCCAGACCAAGAACGAGTTCTTCGCCGACGGACGGGCGATGAGGCCCGTTGTGCCGGGGACTGTTCCGTTCTCGCGTGTGGACGTCGATCGCGACGCGCTGGTGGGCAATCCGACGTGGTACGCCCCTTTCTTCGCGCAGCGCAAGAGCCTGCTGAAGGATGGTTGGGAGATGTACGAGGGCGCGGTCGTCAAACTCGACCACGGGGCCGAGGTGTACGACACCGCCGGCAAGGTCTTTGACAAGATCGCCGAGCGCATCCCGATGCCTGTCACCGAAGACCTTCTCACCCGGGGCGAGCAGAAGTTCAACATCTACTGTGCCGCCTGCCACGGGTACGAGGCCAACGGGAAGGGGATGGTGGGCGTGCAGTGGACGGCCGGCACCGCGGCGGACCTGCAGGGCTCGCAGTATAAGGACCGCTCGCAGAAACAGGGCAAGGACGGCTATGTGTTCTACGTCGCCCGCAACGGCCACTTCGACGCGAGCAAGACCCAGAAGATGCCTGGCTACGCCCACGCACTCGACGCTGCCGACACATGGGCGGTCGTCGCGTACCTGCGGGTGTTGCAGGAAAGCCACAGCGGTGTGGAGACTGATATTCCCGCCGATCAGAAGGTGGCCCTTGAGCAGGAACGGACGCTGATTCTGGCGGCCGCGGCCAAGAAGGCGGCCGATGAGGAAGTGCTGAACAAGGCAAAGGCCGCCGCCAAGGCTGCCCAAGCGGCCCAGAAGGCCGCCGACAGGGCCAACAAACCTGCCGCACCGGCAGGTGGCAAGGCAAACGACAAGAGCGGAGGCAAGAAGTGAGCACACTCTCAACGGGCAACGGCCCGGGCACCTCGCCCTGGGTCAAGAAGTTTCCCGGAATGCGGGCCGACAACATCACGCTTCCCGCCGGCAGCGGCGGCGTGATCGCCAACGGGCTCTTTGCCATTGGCGCGATCTTCATCGCCATCACCTTTGCAACGGGGTTCATGCAGGTCGGTGGGCTGGGGCTCAAGCACGCGCTCGCCTCATTCCACGTCGGTGCCATGACCGTCCTGGCGATCTGCCTGGGCAGCATTTTCTTCTGCCTGCTTTTCCACCTCGTCAACGCCGGATGGGTCGGCACGCTCCGCCGCCAGTTTGAGAACGTCGCCTCGCTCATCTGGATTCCCATCCTCATGATCGCCGTCGTTCTGGCGATCTCGGTCCTGAAAAAGGACTCGCCCGACGCCCTCTTCGCCTGGATGGGCAAGGACGCGGTGGCAAACAGCGTTCTTCTGGCACGCAAGTCGGGCTACGTCAATCTGCCGTTCTTCCTCATCCGTGCCGGCATCTACGTGGGCATCTGGCTCGGGCTCGCGTCGTTCATCACCTCGTTCAGCCGCAACTACGACCAGACCGGCGACAACGCCGCCGCCATCCGCATGAGGTCACGGTGCGCCCCCGCCATGCTCCTCTTCGCCTTCTCGATGACCTTTGCAGCGTTCGACTGGCTCATGGGGCTCGATTACTCGTTCTTCAGCACCATGTGGGGCGTCTACTACTTCTCAGGGTGCGCGTTCGTCTCCGTCACGCTCGTCTCCATGATCCACGCCGTCCTTCGCCACACCGGCAAGCTCGAGGGCGTGGTTACCAAGGAACACTTCCACGATCTGGGCAAGCTCACCTTCACCTTCACGTGCTTCTGGGCCTACATCGCCTTCTTCCAGTACTTTCTTATCTGGTACGCCAACATCCCCGAGGAAACCGCGTACTACATCGCCCGAAAGACCGACGGCTGGGAAAAACTCTTCTCCCTGCTCATGTTCGGGCACTTCGCCGCCCCCTTCCTCGTCACCATCTTCCGGGGCGTCAAGAAGAATCCCTCGGCCGTTATCGCCGTCGGCTGCTGGCTCATCTTCATGGAGATCGCAGACATCTTCTGGATCGTCCGCCCCATCGTCTATGCAGGCCATCAGGCCGATCAGTCCACCCCCGGCATCGCCACCTCCTGGTGGCTCGACGGCGTGGGCGTCATGGGCCCCCTCCTCTTCTTCGGCTCTTTCCTCGTCCGCAAGGTCTGCTCGGGCACCCTCGTCCCGCTCAACGACCCCCGCATGCGAGAGGCCCTGAATCACAAGAACTACGTGTAATCTGAACGTCTAAACCAAACACTTACCGATCATTGAAGCTTCTTGCGTCACAGTAATTCGTCCGGTGTGGCAAGAAGCGTACAGTTCACGGGGCAAACCCCGAGGCAGGTTGAACAATGAGCGATCCGCACTCGACAACACACGACCATGGTGCCGCAGCCCAGCAGGGCGGGCACGAGCATGTCGACAACTGGCACCATCACGGCCCCGATGAGGCCCTGCCCCAGATGGAGCATGGCGGGCATGTCAACGCCTCGGTGATGGGCCGCGGGCTTGCGCTCATCATCTTCTCGACTTCGGGCCTCATCATCGTGACCGCCCTGTACTTCAACCACGAGATGAGCGTGAAGTATCGCGAGCGCACCGACGTGAGCACGGCGCAGGCCTCGGAGAAGTACAAGGCCGACTCGTTGTCAAAGCTGAAGACCTACGGGTGGGCCGACGACAAGGGGATGCTGGTCCGAATCCCGATCGAAGAGGGCAAGAAGCGCGTGCTCAGGGCGTACGCGGAAACTGCGGCGAAGTAGTCAGGCTCTCATGTTGAACCACCCCATCATTCTCGCGTTTCGACCAGCCATCCGCGGGAGCATGGCGGCGTGCGCGGCGGCACTTGCCGGCGCCTGGGTTCCTGCGGCGCTATCGCAGCAAACGTACAACGAGGTCGGGCCCGAAGCGCGCGGCCTGCAGGTTCGCGAGCACCTGGGCGCACCCCTCCCGATGGAGGCGGAGTTCGTTGACGCCGACGGGAAGAACGTGCATCTGGGCGACTATTTCACGCACACGAACCCCGATGGCACGGTGGTCCCGGGCAAGCCCGCTGTGGTCGCTCTCGTTTTCTACTCGTGCCCCGTGGTCTGCAACTCGACCATCAACACGCTCATCGACTGCGCCCGCGGGATCGAGGGTATGACGGTGGGCAAAGACTACCAGATGCTCTTCTTCAGCTACGACCCGCGCGATGCGGTGATCGCGGCCCAGGGCAAGCGCGATCACTCCGTCCGCGCCTATGGCCGCGGCGAGACCGATGAGATCAAGCGCGGCATCCAGTTCCACGCGGGAAGCGCCGAATCGGGCCGGCAGCTCGCCAACGCGTTTGGATTCGAGTATCGCGAGCTCGCCAATGGCGAGTTCTCGCACCCGATCGTCTTCTTCATGGTCACGCCCGACGGGAAGATCGCACGATACATGTACAGCTTCGGGCACACCGCCCAGCAGCTCCGGCTCGCCGTCCTCGACGCGGGCAGCGGCCAGGTCACACAGTCCCTCCCCGACCGCCTGCTCAGCTTTTGCTACATGTACGACCCCCGGATGGGCAGGTACACGATGAATGCGGTCCGGGTCATGCAGCTGGGGGGCATCTTGACCGTGCTCACACTGGGGTCGGTCATCGCAAGCCTGTTGATCGCCGAGAGAATCAAGAAACGGCGACAGGCCAGAAGCACAAACAACAAACCGCGTGGCAGTTCGGGCGGCGCGGTGGCGGTTCAATAGATTCGCGGGCGGATGAGCATCACATGATCCACGGAACATCGACCATGACACTTCTCGCAGACAACCCCGGCGCCGCCATCCCGCTCCACAGCTGGTGGTTCAATGGCCCGGGCGCATCCAGCTACTCCGACGCGGGCGACTGGGCGTTCATGACCATTTTCTGGTACAGCGTCGCGTGGTTCATTGCCCTCTTCGTCGCCACCACATACCTCGCGGTCAAGTACCGCAGGAGGCCGGGTCAGGCGGCCCAGATCAGCCCGCACCACAACTCCAGGCTTGAGCTGATCTGGACGGTGCTGCCGTCGCTCACCCTCGTGGTGATGTTTGTCATGGGCTTTCGGGGTTACGCCGACATGCTCGTGCCCAAGGGCGGCGGGCTGGAGTGCGATCTGCTCGCGCAGAAGTGGTCGTGGACGATCAAGTATCCGACGGGCGGCAGCAACACCGAAACGCTGGGTGCCAATAAGCTCGCCTTCACGAGCGTGCCGATCTACTACTTCCCCGAAGAGACGCCCATCAAGCTCCGCATGCTCTCCAAGGACGTGCTGCACAGCTTCTGGGTGCCCGATTTCCGCACCAAGCTCGACGTCATGCCCAATCGGTACACCAAGTACTGGTTCGAGACCGAAAAAGTTCCGGCCGGTGCCCAGACGCTTCAGTTCTCCGAGGTCACCGACCCATTCCACTTCATGGACGGCGTGCCCTATGTGGACCACTCCATCTTCTGCGCCGAGTACTGCGGCGACCTCCACTCCGCGATGGCGGCGGTGATCCGGATCATCCCCAAGGACGCCTTCGCCGAGTGGATGAAGAAGGGCGACGCCGCCCTGCCGCCGGCCGAACGCGGCAAGAAAATCTGGGAGGGCAACTGCCAGAGCTGCCACTCCATCGACGGCTCGATCAAGACGGGACCGAGCTGGAAGGATCTCTTCGGGCGCATCGAGACGATGACCAACGGGGACAAGATCACGGTGGATGAGAACTACATCCGCGAGTCGATCTACGAGCCCGCGAAGAGGATTGTGGCCGGTTTCCCCAACAGCATGCCCTCGCAGGCGGGCCTGCTCGATGTCGATCAGGTTAACGCGATCATCGCGTACATGAAGTCCAAGCCCATCAACACGAAAGCAACCGACGCCGACGAGGATGCGAAGCCAGATGCGAAGCCGGATGGCAAGCCCGCTGCGGCTCCGACGCCCGAATCCAAGAAGTAAATTCATGAGCCCAGGTGGCTCAGTGACGCAGGGATATCACCCATGACCACGCTCGATCATTCAGGACTTCCAGCCGACGCCGCTCACGGCGGGCACCACGACGCCCCGTACTACACCCGCAAGGGCAGCGTGTGGGCGACGATTGTCGATTGGGCCACCACAGTGGACCACAAGAAGCTGGGCCTCATGTACCTCACGGCGATCCTGGTGCTCTTCTTCCTGGGCGGTGTGGCCGCCCTGGCGGTGCGGACCGAATTGCTCACGCCGGTGACCACATCTACCGTCAACGTGAATGGGCAGGAGATCACCGTCACGGGTGGCCAGTTGTTCAATCCAGGGCAGACCGATCCGGTCACGGGCGAGGTGAGCTATCCCGTCGCGCTGGGCAACAACTACTACAACCGCCTCTTCACGATGCACGGCGCGATCATGGTGTTCATGGTCATCGTGCCGGGCATCCCGGCGAGCCTGGGCAACTTTTTTCTTCCGCTCATGCTGGGGGCAAAGGACGTCGCGTTCCCGAGGCTCAACCTGCTGAGTTGGTATATCTACACATTGGGGTCGCTCTTTGGCGTGCTGGCGATCGCGTACCACGGCGTGGACACAGGGTGGACCTTCTACACACCCTACTCGACGACCACCGACGCGGGGCACTGGCGCGTCGTGTACATGATCCTCGCCGCGTTCATCCTGGGGTTCAGCTCCATCCTCACGGGGCTCAACTTTGTGGTGACGGTGCACAAGCTGCGGGCGCCGGGCATGGGCTGGTTCGATATGCCCCTATTCTGCTGGGCGATCTACGCCACGGCGATCATCCAGGTCCTGGCGACACCCGTCATCGGGATCACGCTCCTGCTCCTGGTCTTTGAGCGTCTGTTTCATGTCGGCATCTTTGATCCGGGGCTGGGCGGTGACCCCGTGCTCTACCAGCACTTCTTCTGGTTCTACAGCCACCCGGTGGTATACGTCATGATCCTCCCGGGCATGGGCGTGATCAGCGATGTGATCGCCGTTCACAGCAGGAAGCCCATCTTCGGCTACCGTGCGATCGCGTTCGCCAGCCTGGGCATCGCGGGTGTCGCGTTCATCGTGTGGGGGCACCACATGTTCGCGAGCATGAGCGAGATGGCCAGCGTCGTGTTCAGCGCGCTGACTTTCCTGGTCGCCATCCCGACGGCGGTCAAGATCTTCAACTGGATCGCCACGCTGTACAAGGGCAGCGTCGCTATGACCACGCCCATGATCTACGCGATGATCTTCCTGTTCCTCTTTGCCATCGGCGGGCTTACGGGCCTCCCCCTCGCCACGCTCAACACCGACCTGCACCTCACCGACAGCTACTTTGTGGTCGCCCACTTCCACTACGTCATGTTCGGCGGCACGATCGTCGCCCTGCTGGCGGGCCTGCACCACTGGTGGCCCAAGATGTTCGGCAAGATGTACAACCAGAAGGCCGCCAACATCGGGGCGTTGCTTGTCTTCGTCGGGTTCAACGTGACGTTCTTCACGCAGTTCTTCCTGGGCACCCAGGGCATGCCCCGCCGGTACGCCAGCTATCCGGCCGAGTTCCAGATATACCACGTCATCTCGACCATCGGGTCGTACGTGCTGGGCGCGGGTTTCATGTGGCACCTGCTCGTGTTCATCTATTCGCTTGCTGCGGGCGAGAAGGCCAAGGACAACCAGTGGGGCGGGCTCTCGCTCGAATGGGTCGCGGCCACGCCTCCCACCGAGCACAACTTCGACCACGAGCCTGTCGTCACCCACGGGCCATACGACTACGACACGCAGGTGCCGCCCAAGTGGGATCCCAAGGACTGGCCCCTGCCCGTACAGAGCAAAGTCACGCCCGAACACTGACCGCTTCACCGGGCTCCGCCCGCCCCGTTTGCCCGATTCCGCCCACGCATTTCAGGAGCGTTATGACGACCTTCGACGCCCATTCAACAAACGCCCATGGCCCGGGCCACGATGTGATCGACCCGTCCAAGCCCATGTACGAGCAGTACAAGCACGCCCACCACTTCCGAACCGCTGCCGAAGAGTTCGACGCGTGCAAGACGGGCCTGTGGCTCTTCCTGGCAACCGAGGTGCTGCTCTTCGCCGGGCTCTTCTGCGCATACACGTACTTCCGCTACCGCTTCCCGGCCGCCTTTTCCGCGGGCTCGGGCTATCTCGACTGGCGCTGGGGCGCGCTCAACACAATCGTGCTGCTGGTCTCCAGCTACACCGCCGCCAGTGCTGTCCGCAACGCTCAGCTCAACCAGCAGGCAAGGCTCAAGTTCAATCTTCTGGTCACCATCCTCTGTGGACTCGCCTTCATCGGTATCAAGTTCACTCTCGAGTACGGGCCCAAGTGGGCCCAGGGCAAACGTCCCGGCAGCCTCTACTCCTACCCCTTCGCCCACGAGCCCAACGAGCCCATGTGGTGGTCGGTCTACTACTGCGCCACCGGCGTGCACGCCCTGCACGTGGTCATCGGCGCGGGGCTTCTCACCTGGTGCCTCGTGCGCTGCCGCAATCAGCACTACGGCCCGACGCACTACACGATGGTCGAGAACTCGGCGCTTTACTGGCACCTTGTCGATCTGATCTGGATCTTCCTCTTCCCGCTGCTTTATCTGATCCATTGAGTCGAGCAGTACTCTCTCCTTCGGGATTCCTTCGCACCGCCTTCACTTTCGGACGGTTCCAACCATGTCAAGCCACACAGCCCACGTTCCTGACACCGCGTTCGACGAGTCGGACCCGCACGGCGAGCACGCCGGGGGCGAGCACCACGTCACGTCGGTGTTCACGCTCAGGTTCATCCTGGGCATCCTCGTGTTCTTCACGCTCCTCACCGTGGGCCTGGCCCAGGGCGAGAAGTGGGCAACGCACGCCTTGGGAATCGACTTTCCGCTTTGGGTCAACGTCGTGATTGCGATGTCGATCGCCGCCGTGAAGTGCACGCTCGTGCTGCTCTACTTCATGCACCTCAAGAACGACAACCCCATCAACGCGATCATCTTCGGCTTCACCATCCTCGCCTTCATCCTCTTCCTCTTCTTCACCTTCCTGGACATCGGCAACCGCGGCTATATCGACGAGGAAAAATTCAACCCCGTCGTCGCGGGCGGCAGCGGCCTCGACGTCAGCCTTCCATATCCGTCCTACGTGGGGGCTCAGACCAAGACAGGCGTTGCGGTCTATTCAGGCACAATCTACACCGGAGCCGTCGAGAAGCGCTACGCCGAGCTTGAGCGTCACTACCTTCCCGATGTCCACCCCGCGATGCTCGACGCCCGGGCCAGGGAACTTCTGGCCGCTCCCTCGGAGCTGCTCAAGAGCCAGGCGTTGGAGAACGGCCTGTCGATCGAGAAGATGGCCCGCGTCGCCGCGTTCAACGACACGCTCAAGAAAGCCCAGGAAGCCGTCGCGACCAAGACCAAGGCGGAGCTTGCCAAGGAGCTCGAACACCATGTATCTGACTATGGGATGCCTCACCCCGAGGTGCTCAAGAAGCTCCAGGACAAGCTCGGACCCGATCTCTACGCAACCACGATCGAGGAGGCGATGGAACACTTCCATCACACCCATCCGGCCCACCCCGGCTTCCGCGGCGAGAGCGACGCCCCCGAGGGCAGCACCGCCAACACCAACAAGGCTCGCAAGGGAATCACCGCCTCGCTGTTCGAGTCTGGCCACGGGCACGAAGAGGGTGCCGCCGCGAAGAAAGCGCACTGATCCGGGCCGCCTCTCAGCATTATGAAGCTCACACCCGTCACACTCATCGCTATCTTCTCGGCCGCGGCCTTCACGGTGAGCACGACCGTCCTTGTGAGCCGAATCGTCGCGTACCGCCGCGACAACAAGCCGCAGCTCTTTGCGTTCCAGGATCTTGACATCCGCGAGTTCACGTTCGCGGGAAAGCCTGTCACACTCGCTGATGAGAAAGCCGACAACGAAAATCGCACACTTGCGGTCAGCTTCGCCGGCGAGCCGCTTCGCCTCCGCGTGACGATCCCAAGCCGCCAGCACGATCTGCTCGTGACGCACGGCCTTGCCGCCCACCGCGATTGGATGCGTCTCCTGCGCTTCACGGAATACACGGGCCGCGACTTTGAGACCGTTTCCGCCGAGATGAAGGAAGGCAAGACCCAGGATCGCCTCGTGCTCGTCACCCGCACGCCCCGGGCGGGCATGGACCCGTCGTCGACGTGGGAAGACCTGCACAAAAAGGACTGGGCGTTCGATTTCTACGAGTTCAAGCGCGCCGGCGGCTTTGACATCCAGCACCTCCGCTACCCCACCACCAAGCCTTGGCAGCCCGCGGCCCAGGGTGAGCTTGCCGAGGGCACCTGGCAGTACGACGCGGCCCTGATGACCATGCCCAAGAGCGGCATTCCCAGCCAGAACTTCTTGAACAGCGGCTTCAAGGCCATGGGCTGGACCTTCCCCACCGCCTGTTTTTCCAGTGTCGCTCTCGTCGTTTCGCTGGTCATGCTGGTCCCGATCCGGCGAAATACGGTACTGCGGGCGTCGTGAAGCGGCCCGTGTGGACCGTTTCGCTCACCTACCATGCCCGGTGCCTATTCCACGCGTCGCTATTGTCGGCCGGCCCAATGTCGGTAAGTCCTCCCTCATGAACATGATCGCGGGGGCGAAAGTCTCCATCGTCGACCCCACGCCGGGCGTCACGCGAGACCGCGTGACGGCGATCGTCGAGCTTCAGCCCCCGTTCCGCGAGAGTGGCAAGGTCAAGCCTTACAAGCCTGTCGAGTTCGTCGATACCGGCGGCTTCGGGGCGTACACCGCCCCGGGCGAACGTTTCGACGAGGTGGGCGAAGACCTCCACACGCTCACCAACTCCATCGAGTTCCAGATCGGGCAGGCTGTGGGAGATGCCGATCTTGTCCTCTTCGTACTCGACGCCCAGTCGGGCCCGACCCCCGTCGATCTGACGATCGCGACACTCCTACGCGAGCGCCGCCTTGGCCCGGGCGCCAAGGGCGGCAAGATCGCCGCAAAGGCCGCTGCGGAACGTGCACAGACCAAGTCCAAGGGCTCACCACTGGTCGCCAAAAAGCCCGCCAAGGCCGCAGCCGCCGCGGTCGAGATCGAGGGCAAATCCGCCAGCAAGGGCCCTGAGATCCGCGTCGTCGCCAACAAAACCGACGGCCCGCGCTGGGAGGCTCATGCACAGGAGATCGCCGGCCTGGGGTTCGGCGAGCCGTTGATGATCTCGGCCAAGAGCAACTACATGCGCCGCGAGTTTCTCGACGCGCTCTACGACGCGCTCCCCGCGTACAAGCCCGCGCCCGAGCCCAAGGTCGATCTGAGGGTCGCCATCGTCGGCAAGCGCAACGCCGGCAAGAGCACGCTCGTCAACACGCTCGCGGGCGAACCCCGCGTGATCGTCTCGGAGATCGCCGGCACCACGCGTGACGCCATCGACGTGCGATTCGACCTCGATATCAAGGGCCAGGACCGGAGTGTGCTGGTCATCGACACCGCGGGCGTCCGCCGCGCCAAAAGCTTCCAGAACATGATCGAGCACTACGCGTTTGATCGCGTGAAACGGTCGATCGACCGGGCCGACGTCGCGCTGCTCATGATCGACTCGACGGCGAAGATCAGCCAGGTCGACGAGCAGGTCGCTATGCTCCTGCAGAAGACCTTCACGCCCACGATCATCGTCGTCAACAAGTGGGACCTTGTTGAGGGCAAGCCCAACCGCAAGGGCGTCCCAATCACCACCGCCGACTACGAGACCTATCTCCGCAAGGAACTGGGCGGCCTCACCTACGCCCCCATCGCGTTTATCAGTGGCAAGAGCGGGCGAAATGTCCGCGCCACCATCAACCTCGCGTTCGAGCTGGGCGAGCAGGCTGCCACGCGCGTCACCACGGGCGTTCTCAACCGCTTCGTCCGGCGCATCATGGAGACGCGGGCCCCATCCGACACGACGGGCAAGCACGCCAAGGTCTATTACGTCGCCCAGACGGGCGTGCGTCCGCCCACGATCACCATGGTGGTCAATGACCCCGAGCTGATGCACAACAACTTCCTGCGGTTCATGATGAACCGGTTCCGCGAGGAGCTGCCGTTCGTCGAGGTGCCCGTCAAGATCGTTGTACGGCCGCGCAAGCAGCGTGAGGGCGATCTCGCGCTCGACACCGCGACCCACGTCGCACTCCGCGAGGGCGTGCAGAAGGGCGGCATCAAGCGCGACCGCGGCGACCGCCGCATCGTGCGTGGCATCGAGCTTGGCACCAAACCCGAGGCCTTTGTCGCCGACGCGCCGGACCGAGAACTCACCGACGCCGAACTCAACGAGCTGGCGGGCGAACCCACGAGCTATTTCAACGACGATTACAAGTCCAAGTTCAGCAAGAGTGGTGACTTGGGCGGGGACTTGGGCAACCAGGCCGAATTGTACTTCGACGAAGATTGACCTAAACTCAGGCTCAATGAAATCGGTCGAGCGGCTCTCCCCCGCGCTAACCCCGTCCGAGATCGGCACCCCGATCGACGCGTTGTCGTCCCCGGCTGCCGCTCGCGTCGAGGTTGTCCTGCCCATCCACAACGAGGGCGAGCAGGTGGCCAAATCAGTCGCCGAGGTCGCACGCTTTGCACGCCTTCACCTCGACTACAAGTTCACGTTCATAGACGACGGCTCGTCCGACAACACGGCGGATGTTGCCCAGCTCGCTATCGACGCGGCCGGACTCGATGTGATCTCGCTCATTCGCGTCACGCCCAACGGGGGCAAGTGCCGCGCCGTGCGGGCGGGGCTCGTCGGCTCTCGCTCCTCGCTCGTCTGCTTCCTCGACGGTGATCTCGCGTATCCGCTGGAGATGATTCCAAAGCTCGTGAGTGCCCTTGAATCGCACGACATCGCCATCGCCTCGCGCGGGCTCGCCAACGTGGGCCAGGCACGTCCAGGCCTTGGTCGCCGCGTGCTGGGCCAGGCTTTCAACAGCGTCACACGCCTCTTGCTCGGGCTCCACTACACCGACACGCAGGCGGGCCTCAAAGCCTTCCGCGCCAGCGCGGCACGAAGGCTCTTCAAGGTCCAGCTCCTCCGCGACTTTGCATTCGACGCCGAACTCCTGTTTCTTGCCGGAAAGTTCGGCCTTCGCGTCGCTGAAGTTCCTGCGGTCGTCTCCGCCGATCACGCCTCTCGTCCATCGAGCGTGCGGCTCGTGGGTGACTCGCTCCGCATGCTCCGCTCGCTCGCCGTCGTGCGCTTCAACCACTGGCGGGGGCGTTATGCCTGAGGCAGTCGCGAGCTCGCCCCGCGTCCTCCTCTCGTTCGACGCAGAAGAGTTCGACCTGCCCACCGAACGCGGCATCGAGATCAGCAAGGTCGAGCAGTTCGACGTGGGCTCCCGTGGACTCGAAGTCGTCGCCAAACTTCTCGCCGACACCGGTGTGACCGCAACGTTCTTCACCACCGCCTCGCTCGCCGCCCACTCGCCCGATCTCGTGCGGCTGGTGGCGAAGGATCACGAGATCGCATCCCACGGCCTCGTCCATCAGGCCGTTCCACCCGCCGACTATCTCCGCTCGCGTGAGGCCCTCGAAGCCATCATCAACAAACCCGTGGTCGGCTTCCGTATGCCCCGCATGGCCCCAGTCAACGAGCCCGCACTCGCCGCTGCGGGGTTCCGCTACCACTCCTCGACGCACCCCACCTGGCTCCCCGGACGGTACAACAACCTCCGCATGCCACGCAGATATTCCACCACCGGCCCGATCATCAGCATCCCCGCATCCGTCACGCCCATCATCCGCTTCCCGCTCTTCTGGCTCAGTTTCAAGAACTTTCCCCAGCCCATCTACCGCTTTGCCGCCCGCCGCGTGCTCAGAGCCGACGGTTACGCCGCCCTCTATTTCCACCCGTGGGAGTTCGTCGACCTTTCCCGGTATGCTCTGCCGCCGCACGTCACGCGGCACTCGGGGCAACCGCTCGTCGACCGCCTCAGGCGTTTCATCGACTGGGTGAGGCCCCGTGCGGATTTCTGGTCCTACGCCCGCTTTGCGTCCACCCTTCGGTAGCGTTTCCATGAACGACCAGCCGCAAACCACCGCCGAGCGATTCAACCGACGCTGCGGCACGGGCGGCTGGGCGATCTGGGCCATCACCACACTCACGATTGCGATCATCATCGCTCTCTCCAATCCCGGGGCACGCTCGGTCACGCCCGTGTTCCACATGGCTGCCGATGCCTGGTGGCACAGCCAGAATCCCTACCCCCCGTCCGGGAGCATCGACGGCTTTCTCTACCTACCCCAGGCCGCCATCGCCTTCACGCCGTATTACCTCCTGGGCCTCAAAGCCGGCGATATCGCGTGGCTCCTCACCGGCTCGCTCGCGCTCTCGACCGGCATGTGGCGATTGGTCGTGGCGCTCTGCCCCGCGGCGCTTCGCGGACGATCGTTCCTCCTTGCCACCATTCTCCTCATGTTCGCCGCCGCTGGCAACATGACCAATGGGCAATTCAACATCACCTTCGCAGCCATCACCCTCCATGTCGCGTCCCTTCTCGCTCGCGAAACCCCGCCCCGGTGGCTTGCGGCCTCGCTCCTGGTCCTGAGCGTCGCGCTCAAGCCCCTCGCCATCGTGCACCTGCTGCTCAACGCCGGCGTGCGAATGTCGCTTTGGATCCCGCTCGCCGCCGCGACGCTCGTGGCCGCCGCGATTTCCTTTCTGCATCCATCGCCCACGTATGTAGTCGCGGAATATGGACTCGCCTTCGACGCGATACTCCGCGCCGGCAAGCCCGAGACGGGTCGCTTCAACGATATCCGCCAGTCCCTGAACCTCGTGCATGTCTCACTCAACGAATTGGTGCTCAACGACCTGCGCATCGCTTTCGCTTTGGCGGTTTACTGCGTTGTCGCTCTCGCGTTTCACCGTCTCTCCAAACCCGCCCATGCCTGGTTCCTTGTCACACTCGCCTCCGCCTACATCATGCTCTTCAACCCCCGAACCGAAGGGCTCACCTACGTCGTCCTCGTCGCCCCGCTCGCCGTCCTTGGCTCGGTCCTTGTCCACATCCGGCCCACGCCCTTCCGCCGCGCCTGGCTCGGCTGGTCTCTGTGCTCGCTCGCCATCGTGCTCGGCCTCGCCCACGTCATCGCCGGCCCCAACTCCTGGCTCCGCCCCACGGCAACCATCCCTCTCATGACCTTTCTCATGCTGGCACCGTTCTTTCCCGCCGGCCGCCGCACTCTCGAAACCGTCGCCGCCTGATCCCCAACACTCCGGTACAATCTGGCTATCACAGGGAGTGACCGCATGGACATCTGGAAGAAACTCATCGGCGAACTGATCGACATTGTCCAATGGCTCGACAACAGCAACGACCGCCTCGTCTACCGCTTCGAGCGACACAACAACGAGATCAAGAACGGCGCCAAGCTCATCGTCCGCGAGAGCCAGGCCGCCGTCTTCATCAACGAAGGGCAGGTCGCCGACATCTTCCAGATCGCCGGCACCTACGACCTCCACACGCAAAATCTCCCGCTCCTCGCCACCCTCCAGGGCTGGAAGTATGGCTTCGAGTCCCCCTTCAAGGCCGAGGTCTATTTCATCTCCCTCCGCCAGTTCACCAACTGCAAGTGGGGCACCGCCAACCCCATCATGCTCCGCGACCCCGAGTTCGGCGCGCTGCGTCTGCGGGCCTTCGGCTCCTACGCCTTCCGCATCGCCGATCCCACGCTCTTCCTCAAACAGATCGTCGGCACCAACCCGCGCTTCGACGCCGATGGCATCACCGACCAGCTCCGCAACTTCATCGTCTCGCAGTTCGCCGATGTGCTGGGCGAGGCCAAGATCGCCGCCCTCGATCTCGCCGCCAACTACCAGGAAGTGGGCAAGTTCATCCGCGACAAGATCGCCCCCATGGTTGCCGAGTACGGGCTTGAGATCACCTCGTTCCTCGTCGAGAACATCTCACTCCCGCCCGAGGTCGAAAAAGTCCTCGACCAGCGCACCAGCATGGGAATTGTCGGCGACATGGGCAAGTACATGCAGTTCAACGCCGCACAGTCCTTGGGCAACCCCGCCAGCGGTGCGGGCGGCACCATGGGCCAGACCCTGGGCATGGGCGCTGGCTTCGCCATGGGCCAGCAGATGGCCGCCGCGATGGCAGCCCCTGGTGGCACCGCTCTTCCGAGCGGTGCCTCTCCGCCGCCCATCTCCGCCGCACAGTTCTTCCTCGCACTCGACGGCAAGCAGGCCGGCCCTTTCGACGCCCACACGCTCGCCCAGCTCGTCCGCAAGGGCACGCTCACACGCGAAACGCTCGTGTGGAAGCAGGGCATGAGCCAGTGGACACCCGCGGGCCAAGTCCCCGATCTCGCAACTTCCTTCGCTCCCCCTGCACCGGCACCGCCACCCCTTCCGTGACTGGTGGCCCAGTTCCCAGTGGCCCGGTTCTCCGAACCGGGTCTTTGGTGGACCGGCACTCCGTGCCTGTCCCCATCGAGCGATTCTCCGAATCGCTCTTCCCGATTCGCCACCGCAACTCCACTCTTCCTCGCTGGTAGGTTCATGTGGTGATCGAGCACACACGACTTTGCCCGCGCTGCGACTACGACCTCTCCGGTCAGATCGCCGCGTGGCATTCGGAATGCCCGCTGGGCGGCCAGTGCCCCGAGTGCGGCCTCGCCTTCACCTGGCACGAAATCTTCCACCCCGCTTTCGTGATCGCCCCTTGGTCTTTCGAGCACGCCAAGGGCTCGCCACTCTCCCAAGCCCGTGCATACCTCCGCACCATCTCCTGGCTCCACCGCCCGCGCCACCTCTGGACCGGTGTGCCCATGGCCTCCGCATTCAACACTTCGCGTGCATTCTTCATCGGGCTCGGCGGCCTCCTCATCGCCCACCTCGCCGCCATCTCGCTCTACTTCGTCTGCCTCGCGCTGCACCAATACACCAGCAATCTCATCTTCTACGCGAGCGGCCGTCTCGTCACCAGCAGCTTCACGAACGCCTCCGCACGCGTGGCCGAGCCCACGTTTCTTGATTGCCTCCACACCCTCGCGTTCAAACCCCGCGCATGGATCTTCCCTTATTTCGATCTCCCAGGACGCGGCCCGGGCACCATGCCCCCGCAGGCCGCCGCCATGCTCCTCCTCTTTCTCATCTTCATGCCCCTCTCGCTCCTCTGCGCCCCCACCACGCTCCGCCGCCACAAGGTTCGGCCCCGTCACATCTTCCGTGTCGGCCTCTACAGCTTCTGGCTCATGCCCATCTGCGCCGTCATCGTGCCCGCTCTCATCGTGCTGGGCTGGTGGTTCGGCGGCGTCGCCACACTGCATGCCTGGGGTACCTACCCGCCCGACGGCGTCTGGGCCTCGCTCCAGCAAATCGTCGAGACCCAGGCCGCCAAACTCATCTCTGTTCTTATCGCCCTCATCGTCTGGACTTGGTGGTGGGCCGCCCTCTCACGATATCTGCGCCTGCGACAGGCCTGGCTCGTCACCATCACGCTCGGCTTCGTCGCCGCACTCGCCACCCTTGCCATCTCATTCCTCATCCCTGGCCTCTCCGACTACGTCCCCGCCGTCCTCAACGAGCTGTTGCCGGGCCGCGCCCCGGTGCCGTAGCCCGGTTCTCCGCACCGGCTCCCTGGTGGCCCGACACTCCGTGCCGGTCGTTGTCGAGCGATTCTCCGAATCGCTCCTCCTTATCTCCGCCGCAACTCCAACACCAACCTCTGTTACGCTCCCCTAGTGATCTCCCCCACCCACCAATGCCCGCGCTGCGACTACGACCTCTGCGGCCAGATCGCCGCGTGGCAGACCGAATGCCCCCTCGCCGGCCAATGCCCCGAATGCGGCCTCACATTCGCGTGGACCGATCTCTTCAACGTCGAGCCGCCGCCAAGGTGGTCGTATGAGCACGCCAAGGGCTCGTTCCCCGCTCACATTTGGTCGCTTGTCCGATCGGTCGCTCGCGTCGCATTCCCCCGGCGTCTGTGGTCAACGCTCAAACTCAGCTTTCCGATCGTCCCTTCCCGCCTCGTCCAACTCGCCGTCGCGGGCACACTGCTCGTCCACGTCCTCCTCGCCTCGCTCGCCGCCGCCGCAATCTGTGCTGAGTGGTGGTTCAAGTATTACTCAAGCGTTCTGTGGATTCAATACAGCATTTTCGGCGGCATGAACAGCGACGTCACCACGACTCTCACGAACAATTGGCTCAACATCGCTTTCCCATACGCAACCGTCTCACGCGGACTCGGTGCCTCCTTCGACTCACCTCCTGGAGCGACTGAAATCGTCGTGGCCTTCGCGGCCTTCCTTCCTGCCGCCTTCCTCCTGATCCCCACCACCATGCGCCATGCCAAGGTCAAGTCAAGACACCTCCTGAGGATCAGTGCCTACTGGGTCATCACCTTTCCGTTTCTCGCGCTGACGCTGCCACTCCTTCGTCGCCTTGAACTCATCTCCTACAACCTTACCCTGATGAACTGGAACAAGACTCCGAGCGTTAGAGTCCAAAACCCGTTCGAGGAGCGACTCTTTGAGATCCTCCGCTATCGGAATCCGGTGATTGCCACCGCGATCGTCCTCGCCTATGCCTGGTGGTTTTGGTCCTCGGCCTCCTCGCGATACCTTTGCCTCCCGAGGGCAAAGCTCGACACGTTGGTCCTCGTCGTGCTGGCGGGTCTCGCCTCACTAGCGACAGAATACCTCACGTCGGGTGGCAACCATAGTGCCACCATTCAGCTGCTCCATGCTTGCCTACCGACCTCATTTAGCCGATATTATTGAGCCCGTCTACCATCCCCCAGATGCACCCACTCCACAACGCCGCCGTTGACCTCATCGCCGCCTCTGATCCGGCCATCGCAAGCCTCATCGCCAATGAGGCCCACCGCCAGGAGCACACCCTCGAGCTCATCGCCAGCGAGAACCACGCCTCGCCCGCCGTCATGGCCGCCATGGGCACCTGCCTCACCAACAAATACGCCGAGGGCTATCCCGGCGCACGCTACTACGGCGGGTGTGTCTTCCACGATCAGATCGAAACCATCGCCATCGACCGTGCCAAAGCCATGTTCGGCGCGAAGTTCGCCAACGTCCAGCCCCACTCGGGTGCCCAGGCCAACGCCGCTGTCTTCATGGCTCTCATGGACCCCGGTGCCACCTTCCTCTCCCTGGTCCTCAAAGACGGCGGGCACCTCTCCCACGGCATGAAAATCAACTTCTCAGGCCGCTACTACAACCCCGTCCACTACCCGCTCCACTACGCCAAGGACCACCCCGAGCACGAACGCATCAACTACGACGCCCTCCACGAGGTCGCCCTCCAGTGCAAGCCCAAGATCATAATGTGCGGCTACTCGGCCTACCCACGCATCATCGACTTCGCCAAGTTCCGCGCCGTCGCCGATGAGGTCGGCGCACTCCTCGTCTCCGACGTCGCCCACATCGCGGGCCTCATCGTCGGCGGCTCGCACCCCTCGCCATTCCCACACTCCCACGTCGTCACCACCACGACACACAAAACCCTCCGCGGCCCGCGGGGGGGGCTCATTCTCACAAACGACGAAGAGCTTGCAAAGAAAATCGACAAGGCCGTCTTCCCCGGCATGCAGGGCGGCCCGCTCATGCACGTCATCGCCGCCAAGGCCGTCGCCTTCGCCGATTGCCTTCAGCCATCGTTCAAGACCTACGCCGCCCAGGTCGTCGCCAACGCCAAAGCCCTCGCCGCCGCCCTCACCGCCCACGGCTACCGCATCACCACCGGCGGCACCGACAATCACCTCCTGCTCGTCGACTTGCGCCCCAAGAGCGACCAGCTCACCGGTGCCGACGCCGAAAAGTGGCTCGAGCAGGCCGGCATCATCTGCAACAAGAACGGCATCCCCCAAGACCCGCGCCCACCCAAGTTCACCAGCGGCATCCGCCTTGGAACACCCGCCATCACGACGCGTGGCCTCCGCGAGCCCGACATGAAGTCCGTCGCCTCTCTCATCGACCGCGTGCTGACGGCGGGCCTCTCCGGTCCCGCCCAGCTCGAAACGGCCGCCGCAGCCGTGCGGTCCGAGATTCGCGCCCTCGCCGCTCACTTCCAGATGCCCCACTGACTTCGCGGCCCATCGCACCACGGCGCACACTCGCGCGAGTGGTGCTTTCTCGGTCTACTTGGATCGCATTCGAGCTCGCCGTTTCCCCGGAAACGGCTCGTTTCGACTATCCCGACCCAAATTCCCTTGATTCTGTCCCCTTTTCCCACTCAAATACAGAACCATCTGTGGATAGCCGCTGAATGGTATATCGTCGAGCCTTGGTTCCATGTTCTCGTTTGGACGTTGATCGGGCTACATTGAATCGGGACAATAATTTCGTTGTCAGGTCTTTCGGAGGAGAGAAAAAATGAGTTCGAATGCCACTTTCGGCTGGTCGGCCGGCGTTGTTATTGGCGGCATCACGCTGACAACCCTGGTCTGCCAGTTCGCAGGCAATGCCGCGCCGCTGCCGGAATCCACAACCCACGAGACCCACTACGTCCGCCGCGGCGTGATCCAGGCTCCCCCGCCAGAATACATGGCTGAGATCCGTCACGGGCTCGCCGCCTGCTTCAGCCGCGACGGCCTGCCCACCCAGGCCGCCATGGACGACGTCAACAGCATGTACTTCGTGTGGGACCGCTACAACGCAAGCACGCGCTGGTCGACCACCGCCTCGGGCTCCGCGGGCTCTCAGGGTGATGCCGCCACCCTGCTCTGGAGTCTTGTTCCCGACACCGTCAGCATTCCGTCGGCAATTTCGGGAGAGGCTACCTCCAACAGCCAGCTCTTTAGCCGCATGGACACGCTCTTCGCGGGCGTGGGCGGCCGCGCCGTGTGGGTGCAGCAGTTCATCCGCGTCTTTGCACGTTGGCAGTCTCTCTCGGGCGTGAATTACTCGCGCGTTACCGTCGGCGGCAACGACTGGGACGACGGCGCGGTGTGGAGTTCCAGCGGCGCGATCGGCCTGCGCGGAGATATCCGCATCTCCATGCACCCCATCGACGGCGTCAACGGGATCCTCGCCTACAACCAGTTCCCCGGCGCCGGATCGGGTGGAAACATGGTCATCGACAGCAGCGAGAACTGGGTCAGCGGCTCCACAGGAAGCACCCCTTTCCGCTTCTTCCGCAACACCGTCGCCCACGAGCACGGGCACGGCCTGGGTTTCTCGCACGTCTGCCCCTCCAACGGCACCAAGCTCATGGAGCCCTTCCTTAGCACCTCGTTCGACGGTCCCCAGCAGGACGACATTCGCGCCGTCCAACGCCAGTATGGCGACCCCTTCGAGCCCAACAACTCCGTCCCCACCGCCGCCTTCCTCGGCACCCTTGGAACCAGCAGCGGCATCGGACTCGGCACGACTCCCACCACCGTCGCGGGTGACACCATCGTCTATCCCAACGTCGCCAATGCTGCCCTGCTGAGCATCGACGCCAACAGCGAGGTCGACTACTGGCAGTTCGACACCACCGCCAACATCCTCGCCACCATCGTCGTCACGCCCATCGGCTCCAGCTACTCCGACCTCAATCAGGACGGCTCAGGTTCCGACGGATGCACCGGAGGCACCGGAGGCACCACCAACGCCCTCGCCGCCTGCAACCCCGTTATCACACTCGTCAACGGCCCAGGCTCCGCGGGCCTCGCGCTCGTGGACGCCAACGCGGCGGGCCTGAGCGAAACCCTCCCCACCTTCCTCCTCTCGGGAAGCTCCACATACAACCTCAAGGTCTCCGAGAGCGATGCGCCCACTGAGAGCCAGCTTTACAAGTTCACCATCACCGTCAACGGCCCCACGTCCGTCACCGCCAGCGACGCCGCCTCATCCAACACTATCACGCTCTCCTGGACCAATATTCCCGGAGCCACTCAGTATCAGGTCTATCGCGGCACCACAACCGACTTCGCCGCCGCAGCCCAAATCGCCACACCCGCTACCAACAGCTTCAACGACACCGGCCGGCCCGCAAGCACAACATACTTCTACTGGGTCAAAGCCACTCAGACCAACGGCGGCTTCTCCAGCAACCAGTTCGTCGGCGGTCCCGAGCAGGGCTCCACCGGCGTGGCACCCAACACCCCGCCCACCGCCAACGCCGGCCCCGATCAGACCCTTCGTGACACCGCCGGAGTGGGCTCGCTCACCGTCGCTCTCAGCGGCTCGCTCTCCTCCGATTCCGACGGCACCATCGGCAACTACAAATGGGCCGAGGGCGTCACAACGCTTGCCAACGGTGCAAGCCCCACCGCCAACGTCTCCCTCGCCACCGGCGTCCACACCATCACCCTCACTGTCACCGACAACGCCGCCGCCACTGGCTCCGACACCGTCGTCGTCACCATCACCTCCAACATCGCACCCGTCGCCAGCGCCGGCCCGGACCAGAGCGTCACCGACGCCGACAACTCGGGCGGCGAACTCATCGGCCTCTCCGCCGTGGGCTCGAACGACTCCGATGGCACCATCTCTTCCTACATCTGGTCCGAGAGTGTCACCCAGATCGCCAGCGGCCTGAGCCCCAGTATCCTCTTCTCCGTGGGCATCCACACCGTCACCCTCACCGTCACCGACAACGAGGGCCGCACCGGCACCGACACGGTTGTCATCACCGTCACCGCCCCGCCTTCCTGCCCCGCCGATTTCAACGACGACACCTCCGTCGACTTCTTCGACTACGACGACTTTGTGACCTGCTTCGAGGGCGGTGTTTGCCCTCCCGGCAAGACCGCCGACTTCAACAACGACACGTCTGTTGACTTCTTCGACTATGACGAGTTCGTCCAGGCCTTCGAGCTCGGCTGCGGATAAATCTCTCCTTCGCATTCACACAAAGCCCGGCGACCCACCGCCGGGTTTTTTCATGCACACCCCCGTCTACACTCGCATGTGGCCAAGAAACCCCGCGCCAAATCCGCCAAAGAACCCACGCTCGACCAGGGCCCGCCGCCCCAGCCCGTGCCGCTCCATTCCGCGCCCATCCCGCTCGCCTCGATCCTGGGCCAACCCCGCGCCGTCGCCACCCTCCACGCCGCCATGCGCTCCGACCGCGTCCACCACGCCTGGATTTTCCACGGCCCCACCGGGGTCGGCAAGCTCACTACCGCCCTCGCCTTCGCCGCCACACTCCTCGACCCCACCACCGCGCCAAACCTCGCCGGCAATCCCGAGCCCGATCCCCAGAGCCACGTGCAGCGTTTGCTCCGCGCAGGCACCCACCCCGACCTGCACGTCATCTCCAAGGAACTGGCCCGTTTCCACCCCGACCCGCTCATCCGCGAGCGCAAGCTCATCACGATCCCCAAGGAGGTCATTGAGCTCCACCTGGTCGAACCGGCCAAGCTCGGCCCCTCGCTCCAATCAAACGCCGCGATCGCCAAGGTCTTCATCGTCGACGAGGCCGAGCTGCTCGACCGCTCGCCCACCAACGCGCCCACGCAGAACTCAATCCTCAAGACGCTCGAGGAGCCCGACGGCAAGACCGTCATCATCCTTGTCACGTCAAGCCCCGATCGGCTGCTGCCCACCATCCGCAGCCGCTCGCAGCAGGTCCGCTTCGCCCCCCTCGACAAACACTCGCTCAGGTCGTGGGCAAGCTCGCGCGACATGTGCCTTCCCGCCGACGAGATCGACTGGCTCCTCGAACAATCTGAAGGGTCGCCCGGCGAGGTACTCAGGGCAATCGAGTTTGGCGTCCCTGGGTGGCGCACCCGTCTCGCGCCGCTCCTGGCCGACGCCTCGCGAGGCAAGTACAGCTCGTCGCTCGCCCCCGCCATCACCGAGTCCATCGAGGCCGCCGCCGCAGGCATCGTCGCCGCCAGCGCGCAGGCGAGCAAGGAGGCCGCCACGCGCTCGGCCGCCTCGCGGATGTTCCGATTTCTGAGCCGGCACTACCGCATCGAGCTCCGCCGAACGCTCGACCCCGCCGCGCAGACCACCACCCACGACAACGAGCCCCGCGCCCTCCGCTCCATCGACGCCGTCCAGCGCGCCCAACGCCTCGTCGATTCGCAGGTCCAGTTACCCTTCATCGCCGAATGGCTCTCGGGCGAGCTGGCCGCCACCTGATCTCTTGTGGCACGCATCACCGAGGCGCGTCCCTCAGGCCGACACCGCGACCGATTCGGCCCTCTGGCCCCCGCCCGCCTTCTCCGCCGCGAGCTTCTCGATCAGCATCGCCCACGTCTCACGCTCGTATTGAAGCAGCGAGACCACCTTCCCGAACTTCTCGACGCTCTTCTCCATGCTCGCGCTCGACAGCTCCGTCACGATGAACGCGTAGAGTGCCTTCACCTTCTCCGCGAGCGTGGGGTCCACGTCCTCACGCACCGATGTCAAGAGCTCGATGACGATGTTGCGGCAGTTTGTGACGCCGTTGTAAACCGCCTCGAAGTCTTTCTTCGCCAGGCCGTCCCGCGCCTGCATCGCAAACTTCACCGCCCCGTCCAGCAGCAGGAGCCTCAGCTCCGTCGGGCAGGCGGTCATCACCCGCGTGCGAAGATACACGCTGGCTTCCTTGCTCTGTCCCGGCGTCCCAGTCTGATGTGGTGTCTGCGATGTGCTCATATCGTGCGTCTATCGACCACACACCCGGGACACTTCACGCCCAGGGCGCGTTATCGCCATCACCACTACCTGATCGACGAGAGGCTGCCCTGCTGCTGCTGGAGACTCCCGATCGACTTCTCCATGCGAAGAAACTGCGCCTCCAGAATCGTCCTCTTCGACGCGATCCGCACGTCGATCGCCGCCGACTGTCTCGTGAGCGACGCGATCTGGCCGTCGATGCTCTTGCCGCGGCCAGCCAGGATGCCCCGCTGCGAGTCCACATACCGATCCGCAAGCACCTCGACCTGCGCGAAGATTCCCAGCTCCGAGAAGGTGGGAGCCGCGTTGGGATTGTTCGCCGTCGCCCCCGACCCCAGGTTGATGGAGCTCGTGTCCACCTGCTTGCGTGCCAGGAGCATCTGCTCCACAGCGTCGGGGTCCGTCGTCAACGCCGCGCGGAACTTGGCCTTGTCAAAGCTCAGCTGCCCCCCGTTGCCCACTTTGATCCCGATATCGTTGAGACTCGTGTACCGAGGCGTCACACCCTTGGGTGTCGTCTGGATCGTGCTGAAAAGCGACGACCGCAGCGCGAGCGATGTCCCGTCGCCCAGCAGGATCGCGCCCCGGTCACTCGCCTTGTCGTAGCTCGTCTGCGTCTGAATCCGGCTTGTCAACTCGTTGAATGCCGTGACGAACCCGTCGAGCTTGGCCTCGATCCCCGCCGTGTCCTTCTGGACCGTCACCGTCACCGGCGTGTCGGTGGTCGCGAGCAGGTCCAGCTTCACCCCGCTGATCGCGCCGTCGAGCGTGTTGGTGCTGCTCGAGAGCAAAAGCCCCGCGGCCGGGTCCGTCGATCCAAAGAACGCCCGCGCATCCTGCCCGTTCTGCGTCACCGCCAGCCCCAGATCAAACGCGCCCGAGTCGATCACCACCCTCCCCACCGAACCCGAGTTCGTCGCCGCCACGTTCACCCTGAATGGCGTCGCGCCCGACCCATCGTTGATGATCGACAGGTTCGCGCCCGCGCTTGCCGTGTTGATCTTCGACACAACCTGTGTCAGCGTGTCGGTCGCCACAAGCTTCACAACCCGCTCGAACGAGCCGTCGATCTTGTTCCCCGCCGCACCGTCGGCCGCCTCGCCCGCCAGATTCAGGCTCTTGGCAACCGCTCCCGTCGTGTCGGTGATCTTGATCTTCGCCCCGCCCGCCGGGATCGACGTGTCGGTGACAACGATCCCGTCGCCGTTCGCATTGATGCCCACCGATATCTTGAGCCCCGTCCGGTTCATCTGGTCGACGACCTCGCCCACGGTTTTCAGGTCCGCGCCGATGTTCACCACGCTGCTGTGGCCCGTCGCGTCGATGATCGTGAACTTGCCCGTCCCGATCCCCTTGCCCGCGTTGAGCGTCGAGAGCTTCGTCGCCCCAGAGATGTACCGCCTCTGTAGGTTCGTTCCCTTCACGCTCGACGATGCCACGCCGCCCGAGACCGTCGCTATCCCAAGGCTCGCAGCCGTGTCGGCCCCCACCGTCCCGTTGATCGTGAGATTGACGCCTCCCCCCGTGTTGTCGGTGATCAGGAGCCCTGTCCCCTGGGCGTTGAGCCCCACCGAAATCTTGGGCTTCGAGCCGATCGTGCCGCTCGCGCTCTGGATCGCGTCCGCGATCGTCGCAAGCGATGCGTCCTTGTCGATCGTCAGCGTGAACGTGGAGCCGTCCCGCGCGCCAAACCGCAGCACCCCGTCGCCCCCGACCCCGCTCCCACCGTTGAGTGAGGTCGCAAGCGTCGTGGAGAGGCCCGCGAGCACACGCCTTCCCGTCAGAGTTCCCGTCGCGTCTGTTCCACTCAGCCCCAGCGCCGCACCCGCACCCGCAGTTCCCACCTCCGCAATGGTCACCGGATTGGCCGCCGAATCAACGATCTGGAGCCTCTTCCCGTCGGGCGCGATCGACGCCGAAACCGTGGTCGCTCCCGCCGCCGTGAGCGCCTCGCTGATCCGTTCGAGCACACCCCCCACCGTCGTGGGCGCGGCCTTTGTCTTGACGCTCTTGCCCGCGACGATCTCGTACACGTCGCCGACGTTCACTTCCACATCCTTGCTCAACCCCGCCACCGTGACGGTCAGCTTCAAGTCCGCGTCCGCAGCCGTCGAGTGGGCCTTGACAAACACCCCGTTCCCGTCGTTGAGCGTGCTGAGCTGCGTGCTGCCCGAGAGCGTCGAGAGCGTCGCTCCCGTGACCTTCCCGGCGCCACTTCCCTCGATACCAAGGCTCGTCGCCGCCGTGTACCCGGTCCCGTTTGTGATGGTGATCGTCCCCCCCGCGTTGTCCTTCACAACGAGATGGTCGTCCACAACCGATGCCGTCACCCCCGCAGTCCCGTTGGAGTTGATGAGGTCCACAACCTCGCCGATACTCCCCGCCCGTGAGAGGTCCACGGTCGCGCTGGTGTTGGTCGAGTCCTTGATGACGATCTTGCCCCGGGAGATGCCCGCCCCACCGCGAAGTTCCGAGAGCGCGACATCGCGATCAAGCCGACCCTGCGCCGTCTCGATGGAGATCTGGGTGAGCCCAAGCCCCGAGATATCACGGTCTCCAAACCCGCGTGTGAGCATCTGCTGCGTCGAAACCCGCCTGTCGACTAGAACTTGGTACGTGCCCGCCGCCGCCCCATTGCTCGCCGTCGCCTTGATCGCCGACTCGTTGGAACTGCTCGCCGACGCGAGTCGGAAAAGTTTGTCGTCGCGAAAACCCCTGAGCATGCTCTTGATGCCGTTGAGCTTGGAATTGAAATCGAGATAGGCGGTCTGCTGGAGCTGAAACCCCGTGATCCGTCCCTGCACGACCCGCTTGGGCCGCGCGTCGATCGCCAGCAACTGATCGATGATGTCCCTGCTGTTGATCCCGCTGAATAGCCCGACGCCAGATGTCACTCCGCTCATGCCGCCTCTCCCTTCTCACACCAAAGAAACGCAGGTGTCGCCAGCAACCGCCTCGCCTTGCGAAATCCCGGACGGTCGAGGCCAGCCGCACGCAGCGCGAACATGTCCATCGCCCACGCCGCCGCCACACGTCCGTGCATCGCTCGGGCACGCCGTTCCACACTCGTCGCTTCTCTGATCGCTTTCATGCCACTCCATTCCCGCGCCACTCTCGCGCAGCCTCAGCGTTCCAGACCTGCCACCAACCTCCTCTCATCGGCTCGCACGCCCCCAAACCCAACCTCCACCCCACCCGGCCCTCAACCAACCATTCCGACTCGTCAATTACCGGTCCACTCATGCCCTCCACACCCCACGCCGCCCACCCGTCCCCACAATCCCTCTCCCATGCCCCCATCCAATCCTGATCCCCGTCTCGCCCACGGGCCGATCCACCCCTCTGCGGGCGAGACAGCCATATCCTTGGTTTGAACCGCTGGAACCTTGACCACTCATGGACACACCCGTCACCGTCCAAACTCATCTCCACCACTCAGGGCACGGCACCCCCGGCCGGCCGCTGCGCGCATTCTCGGGCTTCCTCGCTCTCACCATCCTGCTCATCAATCTCGCCACGCTCTTGTGTGCCTTACTCCTCCCAGACAAGCCCGCGTACGCCTTCGCCGGTATGCAGCTCGTCTCGGCGTTCTCAGCCTGCTTCGGCTTCCTCTGGGCACGCGGCGCCTTTGCGGAGGGCCCCGGGCTCGCCCTCGCCTGCATCGCTTTCTCCATCGCCCTGTGTTCGCTCCTCAGCTACGTCTCCTTCCGAGGTGCCTTGGGCCCTGTCCCTATGAAGCTCTGGCTGCTCCTGCTCCTTGTCTTCGCACTTGCCCAGGTCGGCATCGCGGCCGCCAGTGTTCTAGGACGTAACCTCGCCGGTTGGCCGTTGTTCTGGCGCGCCAGCGTGTTTGGTTCTGGTACGGTTCTCGGGAGCTTGATCTTCATGTCACCGATATCGGACGTGCTCGCTACCTGGGCTGCATGGTCACGACTGAGCGTTCAGGCCTTTGCGGCCGTCTTTGCGGCCCTTTGCGTCTGTGCAGCCCTCCATCTGGCGGTTGCCGCGTTTGAATCTTCGCTCGCACGCGATTGATTTTTACATTTATCCGATCCCCTACGTGAGTCCTGCGCCTCTCTTCCGTTCGTATAGAGCGTGGAGGGGACATGGCATGTGGCACATGTTCTGGTGGTATTGTCGTCCTGCGGGCGGCCTTCCTACCGGACGCGTGGGGGCGTGTTGGCCGTTGGTCTGATGAATTGTCGTGGAGTTGACCAAAGTCTCGATCCAAACGTCAATATTTGCCAATTCCATCACTTTCTGTGGTGTTTCGGAAATCGTGAGGTATTGTTGGGAAATCAACAACGACGGCGATGGAGTGTGAGGAAGTGATACCGTTCGATTTTGAGAGATGCCACTCGCCAGGGTGTACTCGGGCGAGGGAGGGAGAAATGCCGTGGCGATGCGAAAGCTCCGAGTTCTGGTTGCTTCGTGCGCTCTGGCCGCCGGGTACGTCCCGGCGGCTTTGCTCGCGCCTGCGGCCTGGGCCGACCCCACCGACACAGCGTTCACGTACCAGGGTGAGCTGCACCAATCGGGCAATGCGCTCGTCGGGCTCGCCGATCTGCAGTTCCGCCTGTTCGACGCGGCGACGAGCGGCAATCAGCTCGGCAGCACGCTGGGCGTCTCCGAGTTCACCTTCACCGACGGCCGCTTCAACGTCGATCTCGATTTCGGCACCGGACTTTTCCAGGGCGATGGTCGATGGTTGCAGGTCGAGATCCGTTCGCCAGCAGGCACCGGCAATTGGGCCGTGCTCACCCCGCGTCAATCCATCAAGCCCTCGCCATACGCGCTCTACGCGCTCGCGGGCAACGCAGGGCCACAGGGCATCCAGGGTGCGCAAGGCATCCAAGGAGTACAGGGCGTACCCGGCCAACAGGGCGTGCAAGGTGAGCCGGGCCCAACTGGCGCTGCGGGCGCAGCAGGCACTACCGGTTCGACGGGTGCGACGGGTGCTGATGGCCCGATGGGTCCCCAAGGTCTCACCGGTCCCCAAGGTATCTCTGGTCCGCAGGGCCTCTCCGGCCCGCAAGGCATCGCAGGACTTCAGGGCGTCCAAGGCCTGCCGGGCATTCAGTCGCGCGGTGCTTGGGTGATCGCCACGACGTATCTGGTCGGCGACACCGTGATTTACAACGGCTCAACATATCGCTCACTCGCCGCAGACAACATCGGCAACGACCCTTCCTCCACACCCGCATCGTGGGAACTTGTTGCCGCCAAGGGTGAAACCGGCGCTGCGGGCGCACCGGGTGCTCAGGGCTTGCAAGGCGCGGTCGGCGCGACGGGTGCAACCGGCGCGACTGGCCCCGATGGCGCTGCGGGAGCAACCGGAGCCACTGGAGCCACTGGAGCAACGGGGGCCACGGGTGCGACGGGTGCCGAAGGCCCGACGGGTCCGCAGGGCCTCTCCGGCCCGCAAGGCATCGCAGGCCCACAAGGTATCGCAGGCCCACAAGGCATCGCAGGCCCACAAGGTATCGCAGGCCAGCAGGGGTCCGCCGGTCAGGGCGTTCTCATCTGGCAAGCCCCTTGGACAAACAACACAAGCTACAACACGAATGATGCTGTTCTCTTCAACGGCTCGTCCTATCGCTCACGCGCCAGCAGCAACATCGGCAACGATCCCTCTGCTTCTCCCGCAGCGTGGGCACTCGTCGCAGCAAAGGGTGACGCCGGCCCCACTGGCGCACAAGGCGTTGGCGGCCCGATCGGACAGGATGGCAAGCAAGGCGAACGTGGCCTTCTGGGCCTGCAAGGCGTTGCTGGCCACACGGGCGCAACTGGAGCCACAGGCACAACGGGGCCGCAGGGGTTGACCGGTGCAACAGGCCCCGCAGGTGCCACGGGTGCCACAGGCGCTGCGGGCTCAGCGGGCGCAACTGGCCCCGCTGGTCCGCAAGGTGTTGTCGGTGCAGCCGGACCCCAAGGGCTCACTGGTGCTACTGGCCCGCAGGGCGCAACCGGTGCCGCCGGGCCACAAGGCCTCACGGGTGCTCAGGGCAACACCGGGCCGCAAGGTCTCACGGGTGCCACGGGTGCCACGGGCGCAACAGGTTCGCAGGGCCCAGCAGGCTCCTCCCCGTTCACCACCAATGGCAATGACATCAACTACACTGCGGGCCGCGTGGGCATCGGCACAAGCTCCCCCACCGACTCCCTGATGGTGGTCAGCACCGGCAACAACGCCGTGATCGCGCTCAACAACAGCGCCGTCGGCAGCGGCGGGTTCTTCTGGAACACCTCATCCACAGGCCTCAACTTCGGGCTCCAGGGCAAGGCCTCAAGCCCCAACGGCATCGGTGTCTATGGCTACAGCCCCGGCATCGCCACCGAGGGTGAAGCAACCAGCCCCACCGGCATCGGCGTCTTCGGCGTCAACTCCGCGCAGTCGGGCAACGCCTTCGGTGTCCAGGGCCTCTCGGGCTCGTCGGTCGGCACGGGCACCTATGGCAACGGCAACCTCAACGGCCTCTGGGGCGAGACCAACAACGTCTCGGGCCGCGCCGTCTATGGCAACAACACCGCCATCACCGGCACGGGCATAGGCGTCTACGGCCTGTCGGTCAGCAGCGGCGGCACGGGCGTCGTGGGTCGCAACACCAACGTCACTGCCAATGGCATCACCCGCTACGGCGTGTACGGCGAGTCGGCTGTGCTCTCCAACTCCTGGGCCGGCTGGTTCCAGGGCAACGTGAACGTCACCGGCACACTCTCGGCGGGGGCCAAGCTTTTCAAGATCGATCACCCGCTCGACCCTGATCACAAGTTCCTCAACCATGTCAGCATCGAGAGCCCCGACATGAAGACCTTCTACGACGGGATCGTCACGCTCGACGCTTCGGGCGAGGCGGTCGTCACGCTCCCGGCGTATTTCGAGTCGCTCAACGGCCAGTTCCGCTATCAGCTCACCTGCGTGGGCGGCTATGCACAGGTGTACATCGCTCAGAAAATCAAGGACAACAAGTTCAAGATCGCGGGCGGCACCAGCGGGCTCGAAATCTCCTGGACCGTCACAGGCATCCGCCACGATCCGTGGGCCAACGCACACCGCGTGGTCGTCGAAGAAACCAAGGACGCGAGCACAACCGGCAAGCTCCTCGATCCCGCCGCGTACGGACGGCCCGAGTCTCACCGCATCGGTGCCACGCCGAAACAGATCGAGCCCGCCCCGGCTGCCAAGGAGATCCCAGGCCGATGATCCGCACTCATCTCATCGCAGCCTGTCTCGTCATCACTGCCTGCGGCGTCGCACGGGCCGACGACCCCATCGTGCTGGTGTGGTCCTCGCTCGCCGGGGGCGGGGGAGTGATGAGCGGCAGCGGGTTTGATCTTGCCTCAACCGTCGGGCAATCTGGCATCTCAACCATCCAGATCAGCGAGAACTTCACGCTCTACAACGGTTACTGGGTTCCTTCGTCGGTCACCATACGGACACACTGCCGGGCCGACTTCAACAGGGACGGCACGGCCGACTTCTTTGACTACGACGACTACGTCGCGGCGTTCGAGGCGGGGCTTCCCAGCGCCGACCTCAACTCGGACGGCGCGATCGACTTCTTTGACTACGACGCGTTCGTCGGGTTCTTCGAGACGGGGTGCTGAACCCGTCAGACCCCGTGCGGACCGGGCGGGCCCTTGTCGCCCGTATGGCCTTGGTCGCCGTCGTTCTCGTCGTCCTTCACCATGACAATCTGCGCAACGGGCTGAGATGACCCCGGAGCGCGGGTGAGCAGCGTGACACCCTCGGGGATCGTCGCCGCGATCTGGCCCACCACATCGCCCGCGAGCACACGGGCGATGGATGTCCGCCGCGACTTGCCCAGGATAAGCGTGTCGCACCCGAAGGTGACCGTGTAGTCCAACACTTCGGCGGCGATGTCCGGGCTCACGACGTAGATCGGGACAAACGGCACGCCGTTGTCCTTGGCGAGCATCAGCACCGTGCCCAGTGCCTCGAGCGCATCGGGATCGTCCTCGATCCGCGGGGACATGCCAGGGCCAGGGTCGATGACGCGCAGGGGCCTCACAAAGATCGCAAAGAGCATGCCCCCGCGACGCTTGGCAAGATTCACCGCAAACTCGGCCTGGTCTCGCCCACGGGCAGCCAGCATGATCCTGGGGCCTGTTGCCTGGGGAACCCTTCCCGAGGCGCGAAGCTCGGCAAGCCAGCCCGTGGGAGGCACCTCAACCTGGTCCTTGCGCATCGCCAGCATCGACCATCGCAGCACGAGCACCGAGGCGATCACGACGGCGGCAAAGAATGTCGCGTGCCACTTGGTGACGATGATCGTCGCCTCGATCGCCAGCATGGTGAGCCCGACGACCGCCATGCCGCGCCGTTCCCAGGGCCCGATTGCGAGCGCGCGATTCGCCACACACCCAAGCACGCTGATGGTGACCGCGCCGCACACACCCACTGCGTACAGGTCGGCGAGCTGTGCCACGTCGCTCATCACCAGCAGCAGCGCGATGGGCACGACGCACCCGGCGATCAGCCCCATCCACGGGACGCCCGACGAGTTGAGCCGCGCGAGCCCGCGGGGCAGCTCGCGATCGTGCGACATCGAGTAGAAGACCGAGACGATGGCCATGATGGCGGTGTTGGTCGCGCTGATCAGGAGCATGCCAAACGCGATGCCCGAGCCGATGCCAAGCCACCGGCCCAGCCCCGCACCGCCAAAGTGAAGACCTGCCTGCTCGGCAAGCACGCGGACGGCGGTGTCGCGGTATTCCTTCACCTCGACGGGCACCTGGTCGGAAGTGAGACCTTTGAGGTGCTCATAGGTCACGACGTCGGGCGTTT
>JAYVUC010000071.1:0-15082 GCA_043788295.1 Phycisphaerales bacterium | reverse complement strand
TGCGTTCCTTCTTCACTGGGCCGAGGAGGTTCATCTGGCCCGCGGCGGTCAGTTCGGCGTAGCGCTCGAAGAGGAAGCGGACGCGGGAGAGTTCGGCGTCGAAGGGTTGCGGGCGGTAGCAGGCGTCCACGGCCTTGTCGAGGGCGGCGTGGGCTTTGCGGATGGTGACGGGCATGACCTCGGCGTCGTAGAGCGCGGCCAGGGTTTGGCCTTTAAGGGCGGCGCGGACGTCGAGGAGGGCCTGCGCGGCGGCGCGGACGGCGGCTTGCTGCTTGTCGGTGGGCGCGGCGGGCCACGGGAAGTTGTTGTAGACGATCTCGTTGCTGTAGCGGTAGCGGCTTTCGAGCCTGCCGCAGACCTGCCGGACCCAGGCCATGTGCATGGTCGATTGCAGGACGCCGAAGTGGTAGGCGTCGGCGTTGGGGACGATCAAAACCAGATTGCTCGCAATGACTTCTGGGGGCATGAAGCCCATCGGGACAAACTCGCGGGCTTCGGAAGAGACGGACGGGATCAAGAGGTAGTTGCTGTCCGGGTGGCTAACAAACGCGAACAACGAAGGCGTCTTGGCGAGTTCCCGCGTGTCGGCACGTTTGCTTTCCAGCCTGAACTCTTTGACCTTGCGGACGCGCTCCATGATGGTTGGGACTTCACGCAGTTGCGTGGGCGAGGCGTCTTTGAGCCAGAGGCAATAGCGTTCCTCGCCGTGGATGAACTCGCGCGATCCAAGGAACAACCTCACCAACGGTTCTGCGCTAGGGAAGTCCTTCAACAACTGCGCCCGTTCCTCTGGCGTGAGGATCAAGTGTCCGCCGTCGATCGGTTGATTGCCGAACGCGATAGAAGGCACGTCGCAAAGCGGCTTTCTGCGGGCCGAGACAAACACATCCTCGTAATCCACGAGGTACGGGTTGATCCGTTTCACCTCCCGCACCTGCGGCTCGCTCTTGGGCGTCTCGTAGTCGAAGAGTTGGCACCGCGTGGGGGGCGCGTAGCCGAAGCCGATGATGACGCAATGCACCGCCGCGCGGCCCGGGGCGTCGTTGGTCCAACTGAAGGTGCGATGGGCGAACCGGATGCGGACGCCCGCGTTGACCAGGCGCGGCCAGAGGATCGACACCTGCTCGCCCTGCGTGATCGAGTTGGTGGAGACGAACGCCACGGGCACGCTTGTTCCCTTGATGAACTCGACGGCCTTGGCGTACCACGCCGCGACGTAATCCAGTTCGGCGTGCTTGTCCCAGTCCTTGAAAACAACGTCCATGTCCTCGGCCTGCGCGTCGCTGCGCATGGCCTTGCCGATGAACGGCGGGTTGCCGACGATGGCCGCGAGTTTGTCCAGCGGGGCGACCTTGCCCCAGCTCGTCCGCAGGGCGTTGCCCGTGGTGATGTGGGGAGCCTCTTTGAGCGGGAAGCGGTAGAAGTCTTCGCCGAACTCCTCGGACGCCTTCATGTTCATGACGTGGTCCATGATGTAGAGGGCGGTCTCGGCGACCCGGCAGGGGAACTCCTCGACCTCGATCCCGTACATCTGGTCCACCTTGAGGCTTTTGGCAGCCCAACTACCAAGCAGTTCGCTGCTCAGCCTCGCTTGCAGTTTCAGAAGCTTGCGGTACGTCTCAATCTCGATCTGGCGCAACTCGCGGAAGGCGACCACGAGGAAGTTGCCGCAGCCGCAGGCCGGGTCGAGCACGGCGAGGTCGGCCAGCCGAGCGAGCAGCGCCTCCAAGCCTCGCTCGGTGGTGGCCTTGGCCAGTTGCTCACGCAGCGGATCAATGAGCGCCGGGCCGATGCACTTGAGGATGTTCTTCTCGCTGGTGTAGTGCGCGCCGATCTTGCGGCGTTTGCCCGCCTCCTCCTCCATGACATCCTGGAACATCGAGCCGAAGACGGCGGGGCTGACTTTGCCCCAGTCAAAGGCGAGGCATTTGATCAGCATGGCCCGGGCGTGCGTGTCAAAGGCGGGCGGATCGAAGCGGTCGTGGAAGAGCAGGCCGTTGATGTAGCGGAACGGGGCGTAGTCCTCGTCGAGGTTCCTCTGCCGCCTGGCCTCGGGCGTGTCGAGGACGGCGAACAACTCGCCAATGACCCGGCCCACATCCTTGCCCGACGCGTCGGTCTTGCGCTCGATGACGTCGCGGAACGCTTGCGCCGGGAAGATGCCCGTGTGGTCGGCGAACATGCAGAACATGAGCCGGACCATGAGCACCGCGAGGGGATGGTCGGTATAGCCGTTCTTCTTGAGTGCATCGTGCAGGTCGGCCATGAAGCCCGCGGCCCGCTTGTCCACATCGGGCGACTCGGCGAAGGTCTTGACAATGCCGCCGGTGAGGAACGAGAGGGCCGAGAGGTTCTTGTGGAGCTGGCTGAGCGGAAACTCGACCTCGGTGCGGTCGTCGAGGTTGTAGACCTTGACCCGCGCGAAGTCGGAGACGATGACGTGCTTGGGAAGGTCCTTGTCCGCGAGGCCGTCGAAGTAGTCGGTGGCCTGCTTGAACGCGCCGACCAAGTCCTTGCCCGCGCTCTTGTGCTCGACGATCAACTTGCCAGGCCAGAAGAGGTCGATCTTGCCCTTAGCACCGTTCAACATGCTGACGTTGAACTCAAACGCGGCCACGCGCTTGCGATTCACGCCGAAGACGGCGAAGAACTCGTTCCAGAACGTCTGCTTCTCCGCCGACTCGCTGGTGGCGTCCTTCCACTCTTTGCTGAATGCAAGGGCGCGGGCGCGGACTTCACCGGAGAAGAGGGTGGGCGGCATGGACGGAAAGGGTATCGAAGTTGTGGCCCCTGTGCTTGTGCTATCGGCACCCCGCTCTCCACTCACCGCCGCGAAGCGGAAGTATTCGGCCCCCGTTCGTGCGGGGCGGGCTGCGTTCGCGTACCCTGTGCCGATGGGATACGGCGGTACGGACACCTCGGCCCTTGCACACAGCCGCGCACGCACGGACGCGACCGATCTTGTCGCCGCCGTGGTGCGGCGGACGGCCCGCCACGTCACCAGCACGGCCCAGGATGACCGCCGCGCCATCGCCCAGGTCTTCACGCCCGCGCCCGTCGCCCGGTTCATGGCCGACCGTGTTTCGCACATCGGCGAGGAGTTCCATTTCATCGACGCGGGGGCCGGGGTCGGCGTGTTGGCGGCAGCAATGTGCGAGCGGATCGCCGCGTTGCCCAAGCCACGCCGGGTCACGGCGGAGCTGTACGAGACCGATCCGGCGGTGCTCCCCGTCCTTCGGGAAACAATGAAAGACTGCCGGAAGCTGCTCGCCGAGCGCGGGCACGATCTGACCGTGACGCTCCACGATGAGGACTTCGTGCTTCGTCGCCCCCTGCACCCCGACGCGGCCTCGCTCTATGCGCCCCCCGCGCGCACGGCGTACGCGGATGCCGTGCTGATGAACCCGCCGTATGCGAAGCTCGCCAAGGACTCGCCGCAGGCCCGGGCGTTCGCTGAGATCGTGCATGGGCAGCCGAACATCTACGCCCTGTTCATGGCCGCCGCCGTCGAGCTCTTGCGGCCCCAGGGCGAGTTGATCGCCATCACGCCCCGGAGCTTCTGCAACGGGCTGTACTTCCGCGAGTTCAGGCGCTGGCTGCTGGCCCGCATGAGCCTGCGGCACGTCCACTTGTTCGAGTCCAGGCGGGCGACGTTCAAGGACTCGGAGGTCTTGCAGGAGAGCGTCATCACGGTCGCGGTCAGGCAGCCCCGGCAGGCCGCCACGGTCGACGTGAGTTCTTCGCACGGTGCGGACATCGAGGAAGCCAAGCCCACATCGCACGCCGCGACCACCGTCATCGACGATCCCTCCGGCGCGTGCGTGATCCGGCTGCCCGCCGCCGCCTCCGACCTCGACATCATGCGGGCGGTCGAGGCATGGTCGGCGACGTTCGCCGAGCGTGGGCTTCGCATCTCGACCGGGCCGGTCGTTTCCTTCCGCGCCACGCGATATCTTCTCGATTCAGCGGACCATCCCGACGCGGTTCCGCTCTTGTCGATCCACAACGTGCGACCGTTCGCAACGGTGTGGCCGCTGGAGAAGGGATCCAAGCCCGTTGCGCTGCGAGCGGTGAACGGCGCGGCCGCGCTCGTGCTGCCCGCGCAGAACTATGTGCTGCTGCGGCGCTTCAGCGCGAAGGAAGAGCACCGCCGCCTGACCGCCTCGCCCTACCTGCCGACGGAAATGGAGCGGCGGCGGCCCGTCGCGCTGGAGAACCACATCAACTACGTGACGCACAACAACCGCGAGCTGGCCGCGAATGAGGTTCACGGCCTGGTCGCGATCTTCAACTCGGCCTTGCTCGACCGCTACTTCCGCATTTTGAGCGGGAACACGCAGGTCAACGCCACGGAGATACGCACGATTCCATTCCCCGATCTTCAAACGATTGCCCGCATCGGTGATCAAGTCGCCCTCCTGAACGCGGCGGATCGCGTGGACATAGACGCGGCGGTGCTGGATGTACTCGGCGTGTCGCCGTCGGTGCTTACAGGCCCATCGGAGGAAGCCGCGTGAGCCGCCTCAAAGACGCTGTCGCCCTTCTTGCCGCGCTCGGACTACCCAAAGCACAGCAGAACGAACGCTCGGCGCTCACGCTGCTCGCCCTCGCCGGGCTGCGTCCCAAGTCGCCGTGGGAGGGCGCAAAGGCGACGCTGCTCCGGACCGTGGACATCATGGACTTCATGCGGGACGCGTACAAGAAGGACTACGCGCCCAACAGCCGCGAAACCATTCGTCGCCAGACACTCCACCAGTTCGAGCAAGCCCGATTGGTGGACCGAAACCCCGACGACCGGGCACGGGCCACCAACAGCGGCAAGAACGCCTATCGCCTGACCGACCCGGCCCTCGCCGTCGTTGCGGCGTTCGGACATGACTTGGCATTCGAGCGCGCCGTCGCAGGATTCCGCGAGAGGTTTGGGAGCCTCGAAGCCGACTATCGCGGCACGCGGGAACTGCACACGGTTCCGCTGGTGCTTCCCGATGGCTCCAAGGTCTCTCTCTCTGCGGGCGCCCACAACGAGCTTCAAGCGGCGATCGTCCGCGACTTTGGCCCCCGCTTCGCTCCCGGCGCTCGCGTGCTCTATCTCGGTGACACCGCCCACAAGCACGTTGTCATGGATGCCAAGGGGCTTGCCGACCTTGGCGTGACCCTCACCGAGCACGACAAGCTGCCCGACGTGGTGCTCTTCCAGCCCGACAGGAACTGGGTGTTCCTTGTCGAGGCCGTCACCTCGCACGGCCCGGTGTCGCCCAAGCGGTACAAGGAACTGGAATTGACTTTCGCCAACTGCGGGGCCGACCGTGTGTACGTCACAGCCTTTCCCAACGCCTCCGCGTTCCGCAAATACGCTGCCGAGATCGCGTGGGAAACTGAAGTGTGGCTCGCCGACAGCCCGGATCACATGATCCACTTCAACGGTGGTAAATTCCTCGGTCCGCACAAGAAATAAAGCGGGGGCCACGGCGCGCGGAAGTCAATCGCCACCTCGCTCCACACTCACTGCCGCGGCCCCATCTCATCTCTCCCCTCCCCCCTCCGCGTCCCTCCGCGCCCTCTGCGACCTCCGCGTTCGACCTTTCCCCGCCTTCATCGCAAAAGCGTGGGCACGGCGGTCCCTCCGCCAACTTGGTACACTGCCTCTCCGTCCTCCCCCCGGTCTCTCGTGCAGGAGCAGCTTTATGACCATGTTCGACTCGTCGCGGCGTCGGTTTCTTCAGCAGGTGGCGGGTGCGGGGGCCGGGGCGGTGGTCCTGGGGATGCCCGGGGTGGGGGTGGCGGGGGCGAGGGCTCGGCTTTCCGACACCAGGTTGCGGGTGCTCTCCATCGGCGTCATCGGCACCATCGGCGAGGCGGACCGCCACACCATCGCGGCCCATCCGCTGGTGGACATGGTCGGCCTCTGCGACGTTGACGCCACTTCGCTGGCCAAGGCGGCGGGTGAGCACCCCAAGGCGTTCACCTGCGAGGACTATCGCGAGGCCTTCGACAAGCATGTCGACAAGTTCGACGGCGTCATCGTCTCGACCCCCGACCACTCGCACTGCGCGATCATGACCCTCGCCCTCTCCAAGGGCAAGCACGTCTACGGCCAGAAGCCGCTGGTGCACGAGCTCGAGGAGCTCGACTTCCTCGACCGGGCGATCAAGGCCAAGCCGAATCTCGTCACCCAGACGGGCGCCCAGCGGATCGAGTCAACCGCGCGCCGTGCGGCGGTGGACATCCTGCGGGGCGGCGGGCTGGGCAAGGTCATCGAGGCCCACGTCGCGTTCGGGAACGGGGCGCTCGCGGGCGGCTTCTACTTCGCCGACGGCAAGCTCGGCGAGCCTTGCGACCCGCCCAAGGGGTTCAACTACGACCTGTGGCTCAACGGGGCGCAGTTTGAGAAGTGCCGGCCCAACATGGTGCAGCGCCAGTGGCGGAGCTGGTTCAAGTACGGCGGGGGGCAGATCACCGATTGGGTCGTGCACCTCACCGACGTGCTGTTCTACTCCTTCCCCGAGCTCACGAGCCCGGTGCAGGTCTGCTCGCGGACGCCCACGCGCGACATGTCGAACTTCCACGCCGACCGGGTGAGCTCGACGCTTACGTATGCGGTGAACAGCGACAAGTTCGCGAACTCGAACTTCAACCTGCACTTCTACGACACGGGCCTGCAGCCCGATCGCGGGCAGCTTGGGCTGGGCGAGGGCAAGTGGCCCGACGGGATTCTCACGATCGTGGTCTGCGAGGGGGGCACGCTGGTGCTGGCTCCGTCGGGGCCGATCGAGGTGTGGCGGGACAAGAAGATGATCGACGGCTTGCAGTATCCGGGGCTGCCCAAGTACGAGACGTTCAACCACTGGCACGCGTGGGTGGACAAGGCGCTGGGCAAGGACACCCCGCATCGCTGGGCACCGTTCAACATCGGGCTCAAGTGCACTGAGCCGGGATTGCTGGCGGTGAAGGCCGCGAAGTATCCGGGGCAGGCGCTGATGTGGGACCGGTCGAAGCTGACGTTCACGAACCACGCCCAGGCGAACAAGACGCTGGTGCGCCGCGAATACCGCAAGGGCTTTGAGCCTGTGCGGGTCGGGTGACCCCGCGAGGGTGGCGAGGATCATCCCGAGAGGGTGATCCTCGCAGGGACACCGGGCGCCCACGGCTTGCCCAGCAAGGATCACCCGAGGAGGGATGATCCTTGCCACCCGCTGTGTTGTTAGACTGCGTTCATGACGAAACATTCGCTCAACGGGCTGACGCGCCGGTTCCACGTTGCAATGCGTCTCGCGACACTCGGCAGCCTGCTCGTCGGCGCCGCCGCGACGGTCGCGGTCTCGTGGTGGCGGATGCCCGCCAACCTCGCGGTGGCGCCTGGAACTGTGTGCTATCAGGGGCCGGGCGTTCTGGATGGCTCCATCCGGTTGTTCGACGTGACTGAGAACGACGGATTCACACAAGTGTGGATCGGCAAGTTTCACGGCTTTGTGCCCACACCCGGATTGCGTTTTGAACGCAACCAGACGCGACTGCCGTCGTGGTCACTTGCAAAGCCATGGGCGGGCGATACGAGCCAGTCCACGCCGCCGCCACAGGACACTGAAATGGTCGAGGAGTACGCGTCGGGCTGGCCGATGCTGGCACTGGTGGCCCGGCGCCGCGGATCAGTGATGATCCCGATGAATCAAAGGGCAACCGAGGGCATCTGGTATAAAGGCACGATGCTCGTGCGGCCCACGACCCCAATCTGGCCCGGGTTCATCGTCGATTCGCTCACACTCTCGGCTCCGCTCTGGATCGCGTGCGGGCTTTATTGGGCACACCGTATCGGTGCATTCAGGCACGCCTACCAGTGCAAGGCCTGCGGCTACGACCTGCGGGGGCAGACGTCGCCGGGCTGCCCTGAGTGCTGCACCGGCAGAGTCTTGAACTCGATGCCCTGATGCCTCATGCCTTGATGCCATCTTCTGCATCAACCACTCTTCGCATGCCCAGCGGTGCGAATGAAAGAAGGCATCGAGGCATGGGGCATCCAGGCATCGTGGCGTCACCGCCAGCGCGTCAGGTGCCAGTTCTTCTTGCCGCGGCGGAGGGCGATGTACTTGCCGTGCAGGAGGTCGGCGGGCGTGAGCGTGCGATCGGCCGCGACCTTTCGGCCGTTGACGAGGACGGAGGCGTTGCCGAGAAACTCCTTGGCCTGGCCGCGGCTGTCGGCGAGTTTGGTGGTGACCAGGGCGTCGATCATCGAGACCCCGGCGGTGAGTTTGGACATCTCCTGATCGCTCGCGGGTGCGCTGGCGAGGGCTTCGACGAAGGTTGCCTCGGGCAGATCGGCGACTTCGCCGCTGAAGAGGGCCTTGGCCGCTTTTTCGGCGAGCAGCATCTGCTCTTCACCGTGGAGGAGCGTGGTCATGTGCTGAGCGAGGGCGCGGTGGGCCTCTCGCGCGCCGGGGTTGGCGGCGTGCTTGGCATCCAGTTCCTTGACCATGTCCTCAGTCATCAGCGTGAAGATTCGCAGGAACTTCGGGATATCCGCGTCCGCCGAATTGAGCCAGAACTGGTAGAAGGCGTACGGACTCGTGCGGTCGGCGGTGAGCCAGATCGCCCCGGTTTCGGTCTTGCCGAACTTGCCGCCGTCCGCCTTGGTGACAAGGGGCCAGGTGAGGCCGTGCCGTTCAACCGGTTCATGATCCCTAAACCACTTGTTTAGTTCACCGATTTCACTTTCCTTTTGCTGCAACTCATGCGATAGGGCATATTTCAAGTGTGTCTTCTTCGCCTCGATCAGGATGACTTGCGCCGTATATCTTCTGTCGATCAGATCGGCCCCGCACACAATATTCCCGAACTGATCGCTCCCGCCCATTTGAACCGTGACGCCATCGTGCTCCCAGAGGTGCATGAAGTCATACGCCTGGAGGATCATGTAACTGAACTCGGTGTAACTGATGCCCTGGTCGCGGTTGTTGAGGCGTTCCTTGACCGATTCCTTCTGGATCATCATGTTGATGGAGAAGTGCTTGCCGACGTCGCGCAGGGCGTCGAGGTAACTCAGTTTGGCGAGCCACTCGTAGTTGTTGCGGATCGGGGGCGTGCCCAGACCCGCCTGCTTCCAAATCGCGTCGAAGATTCGCGTTTGTCCGCGCACGTTCGCATCGACACCTTCGGGCGTCAGGAGCATCCGCTCCGCACTCTTGCCCGAGGGGTCCCCGATCAGCCCCGTGCCCCCCCCCACCACGACCACCGGCTGATGCCCCGCCCGGGCGAACCGCACGAGAGCCATGATGCCGACGAGGTTCCCGATGGTGAGGCTGTTGGCGGTGGGGTCGAAGCCGACATACGCCTTGCGTTTGCCTCTCTCGAGGTGGTCCCGGAGTTTGTCATCGCCGGTGGTCTGGTGGATGAGGCCACGCCATTGCATTTCGTGCATGAAGTCTGAGAAGGGCATGGGCGGAGGGTACGAGGCTTCTGGGACGTGTGCAAAGGCTTTGGGGCAGGCCCCTGTAAGCAGAAAAAGGACCACGCGCACGCCCCGGAGGGGTGTGCCACCCGGGGCCGCCGGTATAGACTAGGAAACGATGACGACCGCACCGGAACCGTTCCAGATCGACCGCGAAGAGGCTGGGGAGTTCGCTGGGATTGTGACGATTCGATTGTCGCAGGCGGGCAAGCCGGTGGTGGTGCTGGACCTGCCATTGATCCAGAGGCTTGAGGCGACGCTCAAGGCACTTCCGAGCGACACACGCGGGCTTGTGCTGGCGTCGGCGAGCGAGCGGGTCTTCATCGCGGGCGCCGATCTCAAGACGATTCAAGACGCGACCGACGACCAACTCCACCGATATCTCGCGTACGCGTCGGGCGTCTTTGCCATGATCTCGAATCTGCCTTACCCGACAGTGGCTGCGATCAACGGGGCAGCCCTGGGGGGTGGGCTTGAACTGGCGATGCACTGCGATGCCCTCGTCGCCGCCCCGTCGTTCTCGGGAAAGGCGTACCCCGTGGGTCTGCCCGAATGCGGCCTATCTATCTGCCCCGGCTGGGGCGGGACAAACCTGTTGCCCGCTCGCATTGACCCGGCGGCCGCGATCAGCATGACCGCCGAAGGCAAGCCTATAAACTTCGACGAGGCGAAGGCAGCGGGTTTGTTCGACGCTGTCGCCGCGACGCCTGCCGATCTGATTCCGACCGCCATGCGCTGGATCGTCGACCGCCGGGCAAAGGGTCGCCTCGACCGCGACGGCTCGCCACATCGGTGCATCAGCCGCCCGGCGGCGGCGACAGCCACGCTTCGAGCCCTCGACACGATCCGCGGCGACTTGCCCAAGACCGAAGCGGCCGCAGCCGTCGCGCTCGCGGTCGATGCGGGGCTCTCGCGTGGGTGGAAGGCCGCTCTTGACACCGAACAGCACGAACTCGTCCGTCTTCGCAACACGCCGGCCGGAAAGCAGGCAATCGCAGCGTTCTTCGCCAAGGCGAAATAAAGCACAAAGCGAAAAGCACAAAGCACAAAGCACACTTTCGATCCAAATCGCTTCCCGCAGCACGCAGTACTCAGCACGCAGCACTCCTCCTTCCCCAAAGGTGATCCATGGCCGACCTCAAGAATCTCAAGGGCATTTCCGACGCCGACAAAAAACTACTGGAGCAGGCCGAGGAATGGCTGGGCGCGGAACCGACCAAAATGGGCCCAGTGAAAAATCTCTTCTGGGGCAATCTGAAGGAAGATTTCTATTTCCCGTATCCTCAGCAGGATCCGCGTGAGCAGGCCGAGTGCGACCAGCTTCTCGCCAAACTCGACGAATACCTGAAGAACGAACACCCGGCCATCGCCATCGACCAGGAGCAGGAAATCCCCGCGTGGGTCATCAAGAAGCTCTTCGATCTGGGCGTCCTGGGCATGACCATCCCCAAGGAATTCGGCGGCCTGGGCATGGGCATCTCCAGCTACAACCGCGTGCTCGAACGCATCGGCTGGTCGTGCGGCTCAACCGCTGTCATGGTCTCGGCACACCAGTCGATCGGCTGCAAGGCCGTCATGCTTTTCGGCAACGACGAGCAGAAAAAGCTCTGGCTGCCGCATCTGGCGAAGGACTGGCTCAGCGCGTTCTGCCTCAGCGAGCCCAACGTCGGCTGCGATGCAGGCGGGCAGGAGACGCGGTGCGAGGTCACGCCCGACGGCGAGTTCTACATCCTCAACGGCGAGAAAAAATGGGCCACCAGTGGAGCCCTCTCGGGCCTCTTCACCGTCATGGCCAAACAGAAACTCACCGACCCCAAGACCGGCAAGGAGACCGAGCGCGTCACCGCACTGGTCTGCCACCCGCAGATGGAAGGCGTCGAGATTTTCCAGAAAAACCGCAGCAAGTGCGGCATTCGCGGCACATGGCAGGCCCGCATCCGCTTCCATAACGTTCGCATCCCCAAGTTCAATCGCCTGGGTGCCGAAGGCCGCGGACTCAACATGGCCTTGTCGTGCCTGAACTATGGCCGCTGCACGCTCTCGGCGGGCATGGTTGGCGGCGCGAAGCGCGTCCGCGATCAATCGACCAAGTGGGCGATGACGCGCCACCAGTTTGGCGCGCCGCTTGCCGACAAGGAGCTCGTGCGTCGCAACGTCGCCCGCATGGCCGCGTACTGCTACGCGATGGATGCGGTGCTGTACATGACCACCGGCATGCTCGACCGCAAGGACGACGACATCCAGGTCGAGACCGCCATGTGCAAGGTCTTCTGCTCCGAATGGGGCTGGCGCGCGGTCAACGACGGCATCCAGATCATGGGTGGCGAGTCGTACATGGTCGAGAACGAGGTCGAGCGCGTCTTCCGCGATTCACGCATCAACCTCATTGTCGAAGGGGCGAACGAGGTCATGCAGTCGTACATCTTCGGCTACGGCGGCAAGCAGCTCGCCGAGCAGATGCTGGGCATCAAGAACGCCCTTCTCAAGGACAGCGATGAACCCCTTGGCGCGTTCATCGCCAAGTCCCTCAAGAACAGCACACGCCCCGAGATCATGAAAAAGGCCATTCCGCTGGGGTTCGAGGTCTTCTTCGGCATCCGCCGCCGCGCTCCCATCCTCACCAAACTCCACCCCGACCTGAAGACCACGGGTGAACGTCTGACCAATCTCGTGCGCGAGTTCACGTATCAGTTCAAAGCGATGTCCAAAAAATTCGACGTCAAAATGCTCGACCGCCAGGTCGTGCAGGCCCGCCTCGCCGACGTAGCGATCCTCATGCACGCCTGGGCCTGCACGCTCGCCAAGCTCGACATCGACCTCCGCAAGAACGGCACGCACGGGGCCGACCTGGAGTTCGCCCGCGACCGTGCCGCTGCGATGCACTTCTTTGAGCAGGCCGAGGTCGAGATCAGGCAGTGTTTCCGCAATCTGTACGAGAACGCCGATGACACGATGCTCATCGCCGCCGACGCCGCCCTCAAACACAGCCAGTCGCTGCCCAACGCCGACTGGATCATCCCCGAGCGCAGCCCGACAGCCAAAGGCACGGGTCGCAAGAACAAGCAGGACGGCATCAAGCAGTTCCCGGGTAACGTGCCCGGCCGACCTGTCAACGCCTCACTCACCTGAGTGGCACGGGCTTCCATCCCGTGATGTCTTGGATTCTGATGCGAACTCTTAGTTGGACTCTTCAATCACCGCCGACACGCTGGGCGCCACCCGTGCCCCAGCGTCCGACACGATGAGCATCGACCCGGTGTCGTATCGCCACCCGTGCGTGCCCGCAGGTGCCACCGCCCCGTTGATGCGCACGGTGCTCAGGCTGTTGATCGGATTGGCAGGCCACGCCGTGAGGTAGGGCCCGAAGATCCCCGCGCGGATCGAGTTCCCCACCTCGTCGCTGTTCCCGGTCAGGTGGTGTACGACGATCAACCCGCTGGTGGCCACCGAGCCATTGGCCATGATCGCGGGCTCCCGCCCCAGGTGCTCGACCGTGTACAGGTCGATCGCCTTGTTGATCCGCTGCAGGTCCGCCGCGAGTGCCGCGTCGAGTGAACGCTGGGATGCGCCGCTGAATCGCGGAATGGCGATCGCGCCGATGATCCCGATGATCACCACGACGATAACAAGCTCCACGAGCGAGAACGCCCGCCGGGTTCGCCAATCTGCTCGCCAGGTTGTTCGCCTCGGGCTCCTCACGCATCGTCCATCGACACTTCCGAGGGTGGTCTTCGTGACGCCGACACACTGCTTTGCAGCCTGTGACGATTGTGCAGCCCTTGCGGGCTGCGCCGCAGCCCTGCCCCATTGGGCGTCTACCATTCGCCCCTTATGGAAGCTGGAATTGTCGGACTCCCCAACGTCGGAAAGAGCACCCTCTTCAACGCCCTGACAAAGGCCGGTGCTCTCGCCGCGAACTATCCGTTCGCGACGATCGAGCCCAACGTGGGCGTCGTGCCCATCCCCGACCCGCGCCTGGAGATCATCCGCGCCCACATTGAGTCGCAGAAGGTCGTCCCCGCGATGCTGCGCCTCGTTGACATCGCGGGCATCGTCAAGGGCGCGAGCGAGGGCGAGGGGCTGGGCAACAAGTTCCTCTCGCACATCCGCGAGACCGACGCGATCCTCCAGGTCGTCCGCTGCTTCATCAAAGCCCCCGGCGGCGAGGAGATCACCCACGTCGAGGGCACCGTCGATCCGCTCCGCGACATCGACATCATCAATACGGAGCTTGTGCTCGCCGATCTGGAGGTCGTCAGCGGCTCGCTCTCCAAGGCCGAACGAACCGCCAAAGGCGGCGACAAGGAAGCGACCACCCGCGTGGAGGTGCTCCGCAAGCTCGCGCCGATCCTCAACGAGGGCCAGCCCGCCCGCCTCGTCCACTTCGACGACCCCGACCACCAGAAGGCCTTCAAGCAGCTCGGGCTCATCAGCGCCAAACGCGTCCTCTACATCATGAATGTGGACGAGGACGACGTGAACGGCGAGGGGCCCCTCTGCCTGCGTGTCCGCGAGCACGCCAAGAAGGAAGGCTCCGAGGTCATCCCCGTGTGCGCCAAGATCGAGAGCGAGCTCTCGGAGCTGAGCGACGCCGACAAGCTGGAGATGCTCCAGTCGATGGGCATGGCCGAGCCCGCCCTCAACCGCCTCGCCCACGCCGCGTACCACCTGCTGCACCTGCAGAGCTACTACACCGCCGGTCCCAAGGAGATTCGCGCGTGGACAGTGCCGATCGGCTCCACCGCCCCGCAGGCCGCGGGCGTGATCCACACGGACTTTGAGAAGGGCTTCATCCGGGCCGAGATTTACTCGGTCGCCGACCTTGAGAAGTACAAGAACGAGAAGGCGATCAAGGAAGCGGGCAAGATGCGGATCGAGGGCAAGGACTACGTGATGAAGGACGCGGACGTCTGCCACTTCCTGTTCAATGTGTGAGAGCAAGTCACGCAGTCACGAAGTGACGATCCAGGCCGCTGACTCACTCGCTATGGCTTATTCCCGCACTTCCATGGTCTCTCTGAGACTCTGTGCCACTCTGTGGTTACGCCTTTGCCTCTTCCGGCACCGCCGCAGCCGCGACATCCCGCCTCTCCGCGTTCCTCACCTTCGTCATCGCGATCCACGCGATGCCCAGGCCTATCAGGCACAGCATCGACGACATGTAGAACGACGCGCCTGGGATGTACACCGGTGCCCTGTCGGAGATGAAGTACGTGAACACGCTCGTGCCCATGATCGGGCCGAAGATGTTGGCCACGCTCTGCAGCCCCGACAGCGCCCCCTGCACCCGCCCCTGCTCATCGGGCCTGACCGATCGCGTGATCATCGACTGGCCCGCGGGCTGGGCGATGCCGCCGATCGACGCGAGGGCGACGATGACGAAGATCATCCAACCCTCTGTCGCCGTCCCATACCCCGCGTACGACAGCACGCCCAGGCTGATTCCAAACAGCAGGCTCCGCCGCTCGCCCAGCCACGGGATGAGCTTGCGGGCGAGCCCCCCCTGCACGATCGCAGCCCCGATGCCCACCATTGTGAGCGAGAGGCCGACAGTGACGCCGTTCCAGTGGTAGCGGTGCCGGGTGTAGATGACCCAGGTGGTGTGGAGCGCGAACTGGGCAAGGTTCAGGAAGAAGAACG
>JAYVUC010000070.1:0-10150 GCA_043788295.1 Phycisphaerales bacterium | reverse complement strand
ACGAGATCGACCTGCTGATCAAGAAGTACTACAGCAAGAGGGAATCGGTCAGCGACGTGGTGCAGGGGCTGGCGGGGAGCGAGAAGTTCAAGGATCTGGGAGCGCGGGGCGATCAGTCGATCGACCTTGAGAAGGTGATGGAAGCGGCGAGCGACAACCAGGTGATGAAGCTGGTGAATCTGGTGCTGCTGCAGGCGATCAAGGATCGGGCGAGCGACATTCACTTTGAGCCGTTCGAGAACGAGTTCAAGATGCGGTACCGGATCGACGGGGTGTTGTACGAGATGGTTCCGCCGCCCAAGCAGCTTGGGCCGGCGATCACGAGCCGCGTGAAGGTCATGGCGAACCTGGACATCGCGGAGCGGCGGCTGCCACAGGACGGGCGAATTGAGCTGACATTGGGCGGGCGGCCTATCGATCTGCGTATCGCGGTGCTGCCGACGATGCACGGGGAGAGTGTGGTGCTGCGTGTGCTGGACAGGGGCAACGTGGAATTGTCGCTGGACCGGCTTGGACTTCGGCCCGACGATCTGACGACGATCAGGCGGCTGATCAACAAGCCCAACGGGATCGTGATTGTGACGGGCCCGACAGGCAGCGGCAAGACGACGACGCTCTACGCGGCGTTGAGCGAGCTGAACACGATCGACACGAAGATTCTGACGGCGGAGGATCCCGTCGAGTACGACATCGACGGGCTTTGTCAGTGCCAGGTGAACGTGGAGACCGAGACGACGTTCGCGAAGCTCTTGCGGAGTTTTTTGCGTCAGGATCCGGACATCATTCTGGTGGGCGAGATCCGCGACCTTGAGACCGCGCAGATCGCGGTGCAGGCGTCGCTCACGGGCCACCTGGTGCTCAGCACGCTCCACACCAACGACGCGCCGAGCTCGATCGTGCGATTGCTGGACCTTGGGATGGAGGCGTTCTTATTGACGGCGACGCTGGAGGGCGTGATTGCCCAGCGGCTGGCGAGAACGATCTGTTCCAAGTGCAAGGAGGCGTACACGCCCAAGGAAGAGGAGCTGATGGAACTCCAGTTGCTGCCCGAGGACGTGAAGGGGCGGCAGTTTTTCCGCGGGCGCGGGTGCGACAATTGCCACAACTCGGGGTACCGGGGGCGGATGGCGATGTTCGAGATCATGACGATCGACGACGAGATGCGCGAGATGGTGATGCGGGGTGCGAGCACGAACGCGATTCGGACGCACGCGCGGCGCAAGGGCATGAGATCGCTGCGAGAGGTGGGGCTTCTGGCGATTTACGAGGGACAGACGACGATCGACGAGATCGTTCGTGAGACGCTGGCGGAAGAGGACTAAGCAGAACAAGAAGCCGGGATGGGGCTGGGAACGGGTCGGGCTTTGAGAGCCTTCAGGGAGTAATGGCCATGGCGACGTTTGCGTACGAGGCGATGAACGAGGCGGGCAAGCCTCAAAAGGGATCGATCGAAGCGACTTCCAAGGAGGAGGCGGTTCAGAAGATCAAGTCGCAGAGGCTGTTCCCCACCGAGGTGAAAGAGCAGAAGGCTGGCAAGAAGGACGGGGCGGTGGACGCGGCGGGCCAGGGCAAGGCCAAGGCCCGGAAAAAGGGCGGGATGAGCTTCTCGTTCGGTCGCGTGTCGAACAAGCTGATGACGACGTTCACGCGTCAGCTCTCGACGCTTCAGGACGCGGGCCTGCCGCTCTTGCGGTCCTTGCAGATTCTGGAGAGCCAGCTCAAGCCCGGGAAGCTCAAGAACATCCTGATCGGCGTGTGCGAGGAGGTCGAGGGCGGATCGAGCCTGTCGGAGGCGATGAGCAAGTACCCCGCGGCGTTCGATCGGCTGTATGTGAAGATGGTGAATGCGGGGGAGATCGGCGGCGTGCTGGACATCATCCTGCAGCGTCTCTCGGAGTTCATGGAGAAGAGCGAGCGGCTCAAGCGGAAAATTCGCGGCGCGATGGTGTACCCGATCGTGGTCATCGCGATCGCGGGCCTGATCCTGACGGGCATCATGTGGTTTATCATTCCCAAGTTCGAGGCGATTTTCCGCGACTTTGGCGTCGCGCTGCCCATGCTGACGCAGGGGCTGATCGTGACCTCGCGGTGGGTGGCGGGCCAGAACCCCGGGCAGGCGATTCCGGGCGCGATCATCGTGCTTCCCAGCCCGATCGTGATCTGGATTCTCTTCAAGCTGCTGCGCAAGGCGGGGCCCGGGCGGGCGTTGACGGACACGGTTCTCCTGTGGACGCCTGTGTTTGGCAAGCTGGCGCGAAAGACGATCATCGCGCGGTTCACGCGGACTCTTGGAACGCTGATCAGCGCGGGCGTGCCGATTCTTGAGGCGATCAAGATTACGGCCGAGACGAGCAACAATTATGTGTACGAGAAGGCACTGACCAAGGTGCACGACTCGATCCGCGAGGGCGAGGGGTTCAGCGAGCCCTTGCGGCTCTCGAAGACGTGCGACGCGATCGTGGTGAACATGATCGACGTGGGCGAGGAGACGGGCGAGCTGGACCAGATGCTGCTCAAGATCGCGGACAACTACGACGAGGAAGTGGACGTGGCGGTGGCGTCCCTGGTCAGCCTGCTGGAGCCCCTGATGGTCGTGGTGCTGGGTGTGATCGTCGGCACGATCGTCGTGGCGATGTTCCTGCCACTGGTGGCGATGATCGACAGTCTGGGCGGCGGCGGCGGCAAGGGCGGCTGAGCCGGCGTGGGTGGTACGGGTGGCGTGTCTGGATGGAGTCGGCTCCCGTGGCGAGAGGCTCGCGCGGGATGAATGGAGTAGGCGATGAAAAGCAGACAACAGCAGCACGGGAGCGGACGGGCATTCGCACGTGTGTCGCGGCGTGGTTTCACCCTGATTGAGATGCTCGTGGTGCTTTTGATGCTGGCGATTCTGGCGGGTTTGATCGTAGTGGCGGGGCGGCACTCGTTTGGGCTCGCGCGAGATGCGGTCACGAAGCAGACGCTTGCGGGCATGAAGATGGGGATCGAGCAGTTCACGAAAGATCACGGGTTTGCGCCGCCTTTGGTGATGGACCGGGCGGTGGCGGGCGCGTCGACCAGGCCCGGGTATCCGTTCTATCTCAACAACAGCCTGACGCCCGCGAGGCCTCAGATGTCGGCCTTCAATTTCTCGCTTGCGAACACGAACGCGGCGGACCGGGATTATCTCCGCGGGTGGAACGGCGGGACACGGTTGTCGGCGGATGTGCTGGGCGCGCCGCAGGATCGCCGGTACAGCACGTACTCGCTGGGCGTGTATCTCGCGGGGCGGGGCGAGGTGGAGTATGGAGCCGCTACTCCCAAAGAGGTGCTGGATGGGACGCCCGGGCCGGGGAATCTTGAGCCAAGCGCAGACGGGAGCTTTGCGGCGAAGGTGCAGGGGCGGACGGGCAGGAAGTATGAGCCGCGGTTTGACGACAAGCAGAGCGGACAGAGCGGATTCAGCATTGTGGATGTGGATGCGGGGGCAGGGAAGGTTGAGATTCAAGAGAAGAAAAAGGGCGTGGCGATTCGGTATTACCGGTGGCTTCCGGGCAAGCAGGGGCTGAACACTGTGCAGATGTCGCAGGTGGCGGGCGGGGCGACGGATCCGACGCTGTTCAATGTGCCGTCGCTCTTTGCGTCGGTGGCGTCGGCGCAGGGCGCGGTGTGGGCACTGGTGGCGGCGGGGCCCGACGGGGTGTTCGGGGATGTGGCGGGCGAGATGAGTTCGGCTGCGGACCGGCTGAACGTGGCGAACGCGATGAGTGTGTCGTCGGCCTGGGACGAGGGGCAGTTGATGCGCAAGGCTCGTGAGGACAACGTCGTGGAGGTGGGACGATGAAGATCCACGGTGAACGACATGATGGGAAGAGCGCGGCGAGCCGGAGCTCAATGGGCTTCACGCTGACTGAGCTTTTGATCGTCATCGCGATTCTGGCGGTGGTGGTGCTTGTGGGGCTACCTGCATTCGCGTCGATGCTCCGCGGGTCGGAGCGGACGCTGGCGGAGAATCAGCTTCGGGCGGGGATGCAGTCGGCGCAGACGGCGGCGGTTGGACGCGGGGGGGCGGACACGGCGGCGGTCTTCTTCTACGAGCCCGGCACGTTGGAAGGCGCGGGAAGGACGAGCATTCTGCCGTGCGAGTTTGTGGGACGGATCATCGACAAAGATTTGCAGAACAACGACGTGGAACGAGACGTCTTCGCTCCCTTCGCGGGCGCTGAGCCGGTGCAGTTGCCCCCGGGGTGGATGGTGCGTGGGTACGCGGCTCCGTCGCTTATTCACGATCAGGCGTTCAACCCCAACGGCTGGTACGAGCGCTCCCCCGGGCGGATCGTGAACGCCAAGGGCGGTTGGGTTTTCCCCGAGACGGCTTTTTATTACCAGGATCCCGCAACGGGGCTGCATTCCAGTGACACCGACAAGGTCGGGAACGTGACAGCACGGCAGACGTTCATGGTGCGGTTTGAGGGCGGGAGCGGCGCGGTGAAGACCAACGATCCGGGGCCTGTGATTGTGGTTGCACCCAGACCTTCGAGCGTTGGCGCAAGCACGAGGCCGACGGGTGCGAACAACCTGTGGCGGCGGCCCGATCTTGCGGACAAGGGGCTTTCCAAGTGGACGCGGGCGGTGATCACAAGGCCGATCGGGACGGGTGTGCCGACGATGACGGCGCTGCTTCGTCGGCAGATGATCGGGGATGAATCGGGGGACACGGTGCTGGCGTGCACGGTGGATGTGGCGGCGTTGTACAACGAGTTCAAGCTGGCGGAGGCGTTGCAGACGAGCGGGGTGAACAAGTCGACGGGCTCGCTCTATGCCAAGCCGGGTGTGAACGCGGTGCCGGCGCTCGACGGGTCGCTGTGGACATCGGGTTTTTCGGCAGGGGCGGCGGGGAAGGACATCGACAACTGGATCATGGGAAAGCTGCAACGCGGCGGGCAGTATGTGGAGTCGGACGCGATGCTGTTCGCGTTTGACCGTTTGTCGGCCAAGCCGCGGGAGATCAAGCCATGAGGGATTTCATGCAATCACGTCGCGGGTTTACTCTCGTTGAGGTGTTGATCGGGGTGCTGGTGTTGTCGCTGGCGCTCTTGGGCCTTGGTGCGCTGTTCCCGGTGGTGTTGCGCGAGCAGCGGATCGCACGGGAGATGGTGGTGGGCGTGTCGGTGCAGCGGTCGGCCGAGGCGTACTTTGAGAACTCGGGCGGGCTCAATCCGCCCCCGCAGTTTGCTGACGGACAGCTTCTGTCTGGGTGGAAAAATATTCGTTCGGGGCTGACGACGACGTGGGACAGCACGCTCTACACGAATCGGATCTATCCGTCGGTGCTCAGTGGAAACATGGCGGTGGGCGGACAAGCTGGAACCACCCCGGTGCCGGTGACGGATCGTCTCTTTCCAAGCGGCGTGGGCTCAACACCCACGATGATCTGGGACATGGCGGTGTGCCGAGCGGTCCCCTCGGGAGCGGTATCCAACGGGGCGCAGGCGGCGTCGCAGATGGCAGCGATGCGTGTCGCGGTGTTTGCGAGGCGGATCGACCCCAAGATCCGTGTTCGCCCGGGTTTCACGCTTTATGACGATCTCAGGGCTGGGGTGGTGCAGGCGGTTGCAGTTGACGGGAACGGGGAGCCGACGCTCAACGGCATCGGGAATTACGCGGTCCCGCTGTATGCGTATGTGTCGGTGGCACCGACGCCGCTTGTGAAGGGCCGGTACACGAGGCTTGTGCTGGCTGGGAACTCGACGGCGGCGGCGATCCGCGGGGCGGCGCAGGTCGGGCAGTTGCTCGTGGACAACCTGGGGATCGTTCGGACGGTGATGGCGGTGGACGGGCTGAACCTGACGGTGACGCCGCCGATGGACAAGAACGCCAAACGGGTGAGCGACAACTTCGGGTCGGGCATTGGCGAGGGGATGCAGGTGACGTTCACGCCCGGTGTGGCGTCGTCGGCGGCGGTGCTGACGATTCGTCGGTGATTGAAACTGTACTGGATTTGTCTAGAACGGGGACGGGGCTGGTCGCGGGCTTTGGAAGCCCTCGGGAATGAGGTGGCCTGTGAAGAAGATGACCAAGGCGGGTGCGATGTTGCGGGCGGCTGGGTCGGCGTTCACGCTGCTGGAGATCCTGGTGGCGATCGGCGCGGTGGCGATCATCTCGGTGGGGATGGCGGCGATCTTCCAGGCGGTGGGCCGGACGGTGACGGGCGCGCAGCGGGTGAGCACGATGACGCAGTATGCGGCGTTGATCGAGCGGCAGCTTCGCACCGACTTCCTGAACATCACCCGCGAGGGGTTTCTGGTGATCCGGAATCAGGTTGCGACCAACAACGCGGGGCAGATCCTCGACGTCCCCCAGAACGCCGATGACGCGAGACCCAAGCCCAGGCGTGTCGATGAGATTCTGTTCTTCACGAAGCATAAAGCCGAGACAAGCCGCGAGCCGGTGAACGCGCAGTTCATCGCACGCGGGTCCGACTCGATGGTGTGGTACGGACACGGGCTTTTGCCGCAGCACCGAACTGGGCAATTGCGGGATGTGCAGCCCAATTGGAACGATGTCAACGACCCGGCGCTGACGGGCTGGCTGGGGCAGGCGGGCTCGCCCAACGCCTACGCGTCGAACTGGTCGCTGCTGAGGCGGCAGACGGTGCTCGCGCAGCCCGTTGCATCGCGCCAGGCGGTACCGGCGACGGGCTGGCCCGCAGACCTTCGCGTGTTTGCGAGGCCACAGATTCCCGCGAGCCCGATCATGGATAAAGATTGCCAGATCGCGTGCCAGCCAGCGGTGTCAAGCATCTTCCGCTCGGTGGCGCGGGTGACGTACGACGGCGGAAACCAGCCCAACCGGGTTCACGTCCGCTGGGACAGTCCGTCGCCCGGCGAGACGCCGCCCCATGGAACGCCTCGAGTTTCATCGGGCATGATCGATGTTGCGACAAGTGACTTCGGTGAGATCCGTTCGCTGATCCAGACGTGCGACCAGACTCCGGCCCAGATCGAGTCCCGCGACTACTTCTCGCGTCCGGGCGACAATCCGGTGATCGGCAACTGGTCGGCGGGCAACATCCCAGCGATCGACCGCATGCACGCCTGGATGCGGGATGCTCTTCCGACACAGTCGGACATGTCGGCCTCGGCCCCGGGCTCGGCCAACGACCCCAAGGGTGCGCGGATGCGGTATGAGGACTATCCGCCCGACTTCCTGACCACGGTGACGGCGTCGAACGGGGGCGAGTCGGCCCTTTCGAGCCGCCGGGCGGATCAGATGATGCTCGCGGGCTCGAAGTTTGTCCCGCGATGCACGCAGTTCGCGGTGGAGTGGTCGTTCGCGGAGACGAACGCTGCGGGTGAGGTGACTTGGATTGGCTCGCCGGTTTTTGATCTTCAGGGCAGGTTCACACGTTTCACGCAGTATGGCGGCAACTACATTCCATACCCGGGAGTGAAGACGACCAACGGGCTGGATTTCAAGGTGGAGCGCAGGGTGGTGTACAGCCCGGCGATTCCCAGTCCTTCGGCGTCGCAGACCGTGTGTTTCGGGTATGTCGATCCGAGCTACAGGCCTCAGACCAACAACGTGGCGATGCCGCCAAGCGTGCCCTGGGCGTGGCCCCGGATGGTGCGGGTGACGATCACGATCGCCGACGAGCGTGATCCGACGGTCGAGGAAACTTTCCAGTGGCAGTTTGATCTGCCCAGGCCCCCGACGATCTGAGCGGGCATTTGGACCGGTTTGGGCGGGATGTTTGCGGGCGGGGGAGGTTGGGTGTGTCAGCAGGTGGTGGGGCGTGTTCAAGGAGGATGCGGATGACCAGCATGAATGACAGCATGAAGAGCGGCACGAATCACGCGAAGACGAGTCTTCTGGGCCGTGTCGTGAGCGGCGTGGGTGGCATGATGCGTGCGGTCGCGGGTGTGCCGGCGGGCGTGAGGCGCGACCGTCGCGGGACCTTTCTGGTGATGGTGATTGGGACGCTGGCGCTGCTGGCGGTGATCGCGGTGGCACACTTTGCGATCGGGCAGGCCGATCGTCGCGCGAGCGGGGCGGTGCTGCGTTCGGATGCCAAGGGGGACATCCCCAACCAGGTCTCGTCGTACATCAAGCAGGTCATCTCGGACGATATTTTCGTGAAGCGGAGCGAGGAGACCAACGCGCTGCTCACGGGCCTGTCGCCGGCCGAGCAGGGCAACCGGGCGATCTTGCGGCGCAACGCGTCGGATATTCCGCTGACGGAGTGGCGTGCGGATTCGACGTTCATAACGCGGTACCTCGACGTGAACGGATATGTGGACGACCCGAGGTACTTCAGCGTCACGGGCAAGTGGTCCGACAGCTGGCTCGCGTCGACCGAAGCGACGTGGGTACAGCCTTTCCCGTGGGTCTCGCCCCTCCAGGCACACACAGATCCCACCAAGCCCTACATGGATTCCAAGGACTGGGCGCATATCTCCAACATCGCGCCAGACGGGCGGTTTGTGAATCTGTGGAATCTGCGGAACAACTTCGACGCCGAGTCGGGGTTTGGAACCGGTGCCAACGGGAAGCCTCGCACGAGCGCGAACTTGTACTTGATCGACCCTAGCAACGGCGGGTTGACGCAGGCGACCGACTACGGCGTGCAGGTCGGGAACACGACTCTTCCTTCGTTCTTTGCGAATCGCCAGCGCGGGATGTTCATGCCCGCGAGCGCGGACTTTCACAAGATCAATGCACAGTACGTGGTCGGGGCTGCGACGTATCACCCATACATGTTCGCGGATGTGGACGGCTCTGGATTCTTCAACGGACGCTGGGCGGAGCTTGTCGACGCCCGCGACGTGAACAATCCGATCAGCGCGCTGGCGAGCGACGGGTCCAAGCGGTGGTTTATCGCGGCTCGCATCATCGACCTTTCGGGGCTCGTGAACGTCAACACCTCGACCGACAGCTCGCAGGGGCCTGGTGCGGGGTTCCCGGTGGGCATCAGCCCGGCCGACATCGATCTGAAGCGGCTGCTGTGCATGCAGGACGTGTACGCGGCGAACAACCCGACCAATGCGGGCGGGGTGAAGGTTGGGTATGACGGGATGGCACAGTCGGCGGCCGCGCCGGCGGGCGACAACTACAGCACATATGACAAGGCGATGGCGCTGCGTGTGGGTGGGAAGGCGTACGACGCGTTGATGCGTGTGCGGATGAACAACGAGATGTCGCCCGCGCTGCCGGAGGTTGCGGTGTGGCAGTGGCCCACGACCTTGTGGAACGGGGTGGCGGTTCCGGCGACGCAGGTGGGCGTGGATCGCTGGATGGGGTGGCGCGACTACGCGAGCTCGATCTCCGGGGCGGCGTTCTACCTGAACACCCCGCAGAACACCTCTCGCCTCGCGTCGTGGTTCACCATTGCCGATCTGGGTGAGCTGCTGTCGAGGCACGGCGTCAACGATATCGAGGTGACGACGCGGCTCGAGCGTGCGATGGGCGGGCGGCACGCGCCTGACCGGGCGGAGACGTCGCGGTTCAGCCCCGAGCGTGACAACCGAGGTGAGGAGCTCGAGACCGATCGGCTCGACGCCACTGAAACCAAGGCGAGCGAGGCGGCGATGATCGCGGTGTCGGCGGATGTTCGGCGGCAACAGACGACGGTGAGCGGCTCGAGGCCGCTGTGGTCGGCGCCAGGAGCGGGAGCCGATATCCTGCGGGCGGACGTGGATGTGCAGTTGAATATTTCGGACCTCTTCCGGACCAACACCGTGACGAGCGCCGCGAATATCAAGAGCATTTTCGAGAAGGTGTTCGTGAACTCGCTTGCTCCCGCGCTGCGTTTGCCCTACGCGTGGAGCTATCCGGTCGGCGGGCCAAGCACGGAGTTCGAGAAGCGCAAGACGCTTTTCTACGGGCACAGCGGCCCGGAGCTCGGGCTTTTCGCCAGCGCGTTTATGACCGCGAATCTCGTCGACGCCCTCAAGCCTCTGGGCTCGGAGATGGGCAAGTACACGCTCGTCTTCGACAGCTCGACAGCCCAGGAACTCTACCGCAACCAGCCCGCGGGTGGCGGGTTCGCGTACACGACGTACAAGAACGCCGACGGCCTGCCCGCATTCCCGTGGTTCAAGCAGTTCTCCGACCAGACGCAACCGTTCTGCCTCGATGCGTCAATCTCGCCGCAGGAAGTTTCGCGGCTCGCGGT
>JAYVUC010000069.1:0-21169 GCA_043788295.1 Phycisphaerales bacterium | reverse complement strand
CTGCTCGTCCGTGAGCTCATGCCGTTTCATCGTGCCGACCTCCATGTCATTTGGACAGGAATATCGGCTGTCTAGAGAGTTTTCAGACAGAGCCTAGTGCGACTTGAAGCGTTTAAGGCCAAAGTCCGCCAGCGGACTATCAAGACTTGGAAGAACAAGGAGGATCTCCACGGCAAGTTTGCTGTCGCGATTCAGGCGGCGATAAACACCCACCCTCGCGCCGGGTGGGTGCCATCAGGCGAAGCGGCCTCGGCGCAAACTCTGGGAGAGATGACTCGATTGAGTCAGGAAGTTGCCCGACTGAGACAAGAAAACCAGCGGCTCGGCGGCGACGAACAGGAAGCCGCTCGTCAGGACCGGGTTCTCGCCGAACTCGACGGGATCAAGTCCTTTTCGTTTAGTGGGTCACGGACTCTGTTGGAGGTGTTTAAGAGTGTTGCCGAATTCCTCATCACCCGCGAGAGAGTCGACATGATCGGTGGGCCCTTCCAAGGCGTCGATACCGTTCCGTTGGCTCAGGACTTGAGGCGACTTGTATCGTATGGTGTGGTGGTGTCGGTCAGACGAGACCCCAATTTCCCGACATCAGACGAAAATGTGTTGTCGGAGCTCGGGAGTTCCATCCTGCGACGGTGGGAGCGCGAGAATATCAAGCGTCAAAACGCGACGAAATGACCTGAGGCAACTCGCCGGCGAATCACCAAAGCCGAGATTGTTCTCGTTCGGTCTGCAAGACGAGGACGGCCATGCGAATTCCAGCAAGGATCACCGAAGCGGATGATCCTTGCCACCTCCTCTCCCCTCCGCGTCCCTCCGCGCTCTCCGCGACCTCTGCGTTCAAGCCTTCTCTCCGTGCCCTCTTTGCCCTCTGTGGTGAATGGCCTTGTCCCGCCTTGCGATCCCGCTCGCGGGCGTCCGGGGCTCGTTGGACGCTTTGGGAGTGTGCGGAAGCCGACCCACGCGGAGCGTGGGGGTACCCGAAGGGATACTCGGAGCGGTTCCTCCGCTTACTCCCTAGCTGGCGCGTCGGGCTCTGACGCTCCGCGTTCCTGCGCCCCCTCCGCGCCTCCGCGTTCTATCTACTTCCCCCCACCCCCACCCCCACCGATCGCCCCCAGGATCGCCGCCATCGCGGGGTCGCGGTTGTTCGCGTCCTCGGCGAAGGTCATCTCGGCCACGAGCCCCGGGGCCACCCAGCAGCGCTCGTCGGTCGAGTCCATGGCTCCAAAATCCGCCGGTGTCGGCTGTCAAGTAATCCTTGACAGTTCGCGACTGCGAATGGAAGTACGTCGATCTGTCGTGTCAGCGAACACGAATGGCGGCCGTAGACTGACCCTAGCTGGCGCGTCGGGCTCTGAAGCTCCGCGTTCCTCCGCCCCCTCCGCGCCTCCGCGTTCGATCTCCTTTCAAACAGCTCCCGCAACCTTCGAAGTCATCCGCTTGCCCAGCACACTCCTGGCGTAGCTGTTCATCGCGTCTCGGAGCTGCTCGAAGCTTTCCAGCACGTAGTAGATCGGCTGGAACTGGTCGATCTCGAAATCGGTGTCGCAGACCTTGTCCAGGTCGAAGGGGCGGCGTTCGGGTTTGTCGCTGGTGAGGGCGTACTCGGCCTCGCCGTGGCTGGAGACCAGGCCCGAGCCGTAGATTTTCAGTTGGCCCTTCTCCTTCACGAGCCCGAACTCGACGGTGAACCAGAAGAGGCGGCCCAGGCGTTTGATGTGCTCCTCATCCTCGCACAGCAGGGCGGCCTGGCCATAGGTCTGCAGGAAGTCGGCGAAGACGGGGTCGGCGTGCAGGGGGACGTGGCCGAAGACGTCGTGGAAGATGTCGGGCTCGGGGAGGTAGTCCATCTGCTCGCGCGGGCGGATGAGCACCGTCGTGGGGAACTGCCGCTTGGCGAGGCACGCGAAGAAGGACTTGGCGGGGAGGTAGCCTGGGACGGCGAAGCTCGACCAGCCGGTGAGTTCTTTGAGATAGCGGTTGATGCCTTTGAACGGCGTGCCGCGGCGGGCGAGGGTGCCGTCGGCGATGGTGATGTCGCTGCCGAGCGTGGTGTCGAAGAGGAGGGGGATGCGGGTGTCGGTGAGTTTGATCGCTTCGAGGCCGTTGATGAACGTGCGGCTTACCTGGCGTTCCAAGACGGACCAGCGGCGCTGGTAGAGCTCCTGCCAGACCATGTGGTTCTCGCGGGTGTACTTGGTGTAGGCCTGGGTGATGTAGAACTTGGTGGGGTCGATCTGGTCGGCGGGGAGCTCGGGGGCGGCGTCGGCGGCGGCCTGGGCGACTTTGGCCTCGCCCGAGTCGATGATGTTGTTGTACTGGATGTCGGTGCGCATGGAGCCCTCCGTGGTGCGCGATTGTAGATCGGAGCAGCCTTCAGAGCCCGACGCGCCAGCGAGGGTTCGCGTACGTTGATCGTTCGTGTCCATTGACGCCCGCAGCTTCTGGACGCCCACCCTAGCTGGCGCGTCGGGCTCTGATTAGGCCTCGGCCGCCAGCTCCACCTTCAACGCATCCGCGAGATGCCGGTAGTCGTCGGGCGAGTTGTAAAGCTGGGCCGAGATGCGGACGACGCGCTGGGTCGTGGGGGGCGTGGGGGGGTTTGTCGGGGCGCTGGCGGGCGTGAACTGCCAGATGGGGACCACGATGCTGTGATTCTCGTACAGGGCGTCCTGGAGCGGGTCGTCGTACCGGGTCTTGCGGCCCTGTAGGCTTTCGGGGGCCGAGGGAAGGACGAGTGTGGCCATCGAGCCGGTCATCGAGCCCGGAGCGGTGGGGGGGAGACCCAGGATCTCGTGGAGGATTTGGACGCCGTGCAAAGCCATCGCGTGGTTGCGGGCGAAGAGGTTGGTCCAGCCGTCGGTGTCGCGGGCGGACAGTGGCGGGAGGAGCGAGCCCATCGCTTCGATCGCGGCGGGCACGGAGAGGATGGCGGTGTAGTCGTCGGTGCCCATGTAGTCGAAGTCGCGGAGGTAGAGGGGGCGATCGGGGCGGACTTTGTGGCCTCGGCTCGAAAGGCAGAGGGTGCGAAACGCGTCCTGGCGTGCTTTGGGCACGTAGAGGAACCCGGTGCCTTTGGGTGCGCTGACCCACTTGTGGAAGCTGCCCACGAAGTAGTCGGGGTCCAGGTCGGCGATATCGACGGGAATCTGCCCCGGTGCGTGCGTGCCATCGACGAGCAGCGTGATGCCGCGGGACCGTGCCAGGGCGATGATCTCCTTGATCGGGAAGATCAGGCTTGTCGCGCTGGTGATCCAGCTCACCATCATGAAACGCGTTCGCGGCGTGATCGCTCGGCGGATCGACTCCAGCACCTCGTCGGGCGAGCCAGCAGGAAAGGGAACGTGGGCTGTGACGATGCGAGCACCGGTGCGGACGATGATCCGATGGAACTCGTTGAGCCCCGACATGTACTCGTGGTCGGTGACCAGGATCTCGTCGCCGGCGGCAAACTCGTGGTGGGCTAGGACGGTGGCGATGGCGATGGTGGCGTTGGCGATGGGTGCGAGCGTGTCGGCCGGACAATTGACGAACCGCCCGACGGCTGTCCGCATCCCGTCCATCAGGCTCTCAAGATCGACCTTGTAGAAGCGGACGGCGTCGCGCTCGACCCTCGCCCGCAGGTCGGTCTGAAACCTGAGCACGCTGGTGGGAACCGCGCCGTAGCTCCCGTGATTCAGGAAGGTGAGTGATGGATCGATGCCCCAGTGGGAGGCCAGGATGGGCAGGCGGTCGGAGTGGCGGGCAACGGCGGTGTTCACGGGACAAGTATCGGCACGCGAAACGGGTTTTGACAACCGCCGCGACAGATATTGTGAAGGGAAAGCGATGGTCGTCCTCGGTATTTCAGCAATGGTTGGTTGCCGTGCGAGGATCACCCTTGCGGGATGATCCTCGCCACCCGGTGACGCCCGGGACGGCTTGGGCCACGTCGAACGCTGCCCTCGGATGCCTCAGGGCCCTTGGCGTTCTGGCGGAGCGTCGCTCAGCCGTTGGCCCGGTTTGTGGGGCAGGACGGGGGCGGAATTGATCTTGATCGCGGCGCCGTTCTCGAGCAGGAAGTCGGCGTTTGGGATTTCCTGGCCCGGGATCGTGACCTTGTGCGCCCCACCCCGCCCGGCACCCGCAGATGGCCCGCGCCGACGCTGGCGGTGAGGACGAGGATGCGGGGAGTGGTGGGGGTGGGCACGAGCGAGGTAAGGCTGAGCATCGTGTGATGGCCGCATTATTCCATGTTGGCGGGGGTAGGCGTCTCGTCGAATCGCATGACGATGATCACGAACGGGAAGACAATGCCAAAGGGCAGGAGGATGAGCGGGATCGGCTGGCCGCCGAGGATGAGGGCGGTGGTGGTGAGGGCAAGGACGGCGGCTGCGAGAAGCAGCATCGGGATGTTGGCGACGCGTGATCCCGGCGTGACACGGCAGTTGGCGGCGGAGATGGAGACGAGTCCCAGGAACACCAGCTGCGCGGGAATACAGAGCAGGATGAGAAAGGTGGTCAGCAGCGGAGGCTGGGTGCCCGGATTGCCGCCCGCAGCAAGCCACGAGAAGATGAAAAGAGCACCGACAAGCGGGAGCGAGGCAAGCACGATAAAGGCCGTGCCGACGAGGGCGAGTGGGCCGGCGGTGAGCAGGGCTTTGGTGCGGGGTTTCATACCGGGAAAGCTACCACAACGGGGAAGACACCGAGCGACGGAGGGCCGTCGTGCGGTGCTGCGCTTGGTGATACTCAGCGATGATCACCCAGCGGGATGAGCTTCGGTACCCCCCGCGGCTTGCGCCGAGGGCTCTGTTGGGGGCACTGTTGATATGGGTTAGAGCGGGCTGACGCGGGGGGTGGAGTCGCCGTGGGTGGCGCGGATGTGCAGGGCGGTTTGGGTGAGGCGGGCGGCGTCGGGCTTGTCGTTGGTGTAGTTGGTGGCGATGTCGTGGATGAAAGATTCGGGCGGCGGGTGGCCACAGCCTGTGGGTTCGATGATGAGGGAGGCAAGCATTCGGGCGGCGAAGCGGAGGTGAGAAGCGGGAGAGATGCGGCGGATGCCAACAGTGTCGAGCACGATGATGCGGCAGGCGTCGGGGGTGCCGCAGTGTGGATGGGGTTGTGGGTCTGGTTGGGTGACGATGAGGTTTGAGGGTTTGTGGTCGCGGTTGAAGAGGTGGGCGGCGCGGGTGACGCGGGCGAGGTGCTGGCCGAGTGCGGCTGAGAGGGCGGGTGTGAAGAGGCCTTGGGCGAAGAGCGAGAGGAGCGTTGGGCCTTGGATGAACTCGGTGGCGATAAACTCGCAGGGGGGTGAGGAACGCTGCGTGGCCAGGAGAATGGGGGCGGCGGTGTCGATGCTGGCGGAGAGCAGAAGGCCTGCGCCACGCCATTGGCGGAAGGAGCGGGAGAGGTGAAGGAAGTTCTTGAGTCTGGCAGTGGGGGAGGAGAGTGCGAGGCGCTTGAGAGCGAGGTCGCAGCCCAGGAGTGTGGTGCGGTAGACGCTGGCAGGGCCGTCGTGCTTCAGTGTGGTGGTTTGGTGACCCGGTTGGTGGCCCGGTTCTCCGAACCGGGTCTTATCACGCTCAGTAAAGGCCTGAAGGGCGTTTGCCCATGCGGCTTCGCGGCCTTGCTCGGTGGGGGCGAGGCGGTGGATGGTGATGGAAGGGGGCATGATGATGGCACAGCTCTCCAGAGAAGTGATTCAGGTGATGCGGTCTAATGCACTGCTCTGGAGAGCAGTGCCACCAAAGGCTGAGATCCGGTTGGGAGAACCGGACCACCAGGAGACCCAGCTCGGAGAGCTGGGCCACCATGAGGGCGTGCTAGGCGCGGACGAGGCGGTCGCCCATGTCGGCGGCGTAGGGCTTCATGGCGTTGCGGGTGTCGATGACGAGTTTGGAGTGTGCGGCGATCATCGCGTAGTCGAACGCGCTGTGGTGGGTTGAGATGAGGATGCAATCGAAGTTGCGGAGAGATTCGGGAGTGACGGCGACGCTGGATTTTTCGAGATCGTGCTTGCGCATCTTCCACGTGCGCGGCACAAAGGGGTCGGAGTAGTCGACGATCGCACCGCGGGCTTCGAGGAGCTCGATAAGCTCGAAGCTGGGGCTCTCGCGGACGTCAGCGATGTCGGGCTTGTAGGCGAGTCCCATGACGAGGATGCGGCTGCCCTTGACGGGCTTGCCGCGGTCAGAGAGCGAGCGGGCTGTACGTTCGACGACATAGGCGGGCATCGATGTGTTGATCTCGCCGGCGAGTTCGATGAAGCGGGCGGCTGCATTGTGCTCCTTGGCTTTCCAGGAGAGGTAGAAGGGGTCGATGGGGATGCAGTGGCCGCCCAGGCCCGGGCCGGGGTAGAAGGGCATGAATCCAAAGGGCTTGGTCGCGGCGGCGTCGATAACCTCCCAGACGTTGATCCCCATGGCGTCGAGGATGGTTTTCATCTCGTTGGCCAGGGCGATGTTCACCGCGCGGAAGATGTTCTCGAAGACCTTGGCGGCCTCGGCGATCTCGGCGGAGCCCACGGGGATCACGGTCTGGATCGCGCCCTGATAGAGCTGCACCGCGAGGTCGCAGGAGGTCTTGTCGAGCCCGCCCACGAGCTTGGGGATGGTGCGGGTGTTGTGGCTGTGGCGGCCCGGATCCTCGCGCTCGGGGCTGAAGGCGACGAAGAGGTCTTGCTGTGCGGCCGGATCGGTCAATCGCGGCGAGGGCGAGGCCCGGAGGATCGCGGGGAGGAGGTCTTCGCGGGTGGTGCCGGGGTAACTGGTGGATTCGAGGACGACGAGGATGCCGAGCTTGCAGTGGCGGCCAATCATCTCACCGGTGTTGAGGACGTAGGACAAGTCGGGCTCGCCATGTTGGCCCAGGGGCGTGGGAACGCAGACAATGACGGCGTCGGCGGCGGCGAGGGAGGCGGGGTCGTTTGACGCGGCGAAGCGGGGGCTGTCTTTGAAAGCCTGGGCGAGGCTTTCGCCCAGATGCGGGAGGTAGTGCTTGCCTTGGAGGAGCAGCGGGGGCTTGGCGGGATCGGTGTCGAATCCCAGCACGCGGTGGCCGGCGTCATGGAAGGCGGCGAGGAGCGGGAGGCCCACATAACCGAGCCCCACAACGGCGACAACGGCTTGTTTTGAGGTCAGGCGGGCAAGGATGTTCTGGGCGTGGTCGGTGGGCATGGGTGGGGTGATTATTGTCGGTGCATTGTCGGCCCGCTTTGGCGCTTGATGCTGTATGCTATCGGTCGAATCAGGAGCACCCCCTCGGATGGCGAACTCTCAGTCGTTGAAGACAATCCGCCTCGATGTTTTGGCCGGGCCACAGACTGATTCGGTGATCGTGTCGTCGGTGAAGCCGCACATCATCGGGCGGGGCGGGCAGTCGGACGTGCGGCTCATGGACGAGACGGTGTCGCGCCGGCACGCGCAGGTGTGGATGGCGGCGGACACGTGGCTCATAAGCGACCTGGACAGCCGGCACGGGACAACACTCAACGGCGTCCCGCTGACGGGAAATCATGCCGCGCCGATCAAGGATGGGGATCTGGTGGGGATTGGGCCATGGACTTTTATCGTACGGACCAGTGCCAAGCCTCCGACGACGGGCTTTTTGACGACGACCGATGATCTTGCGCACACGACGCAGCGGGTGCAGAAGGTGCCTCAGGCCGAGCTGTCGATCCGGGCGCAGGGGCGGCTCGACATGATCACCGAGGCTGCGGCGACGATTTCGGCGGCTCGGTCGGAGAGCGAGCTCGGGGAGGCGGTTCTCAAGGCGGTGACGGGCGGGACGGGCGTGAACCGGGCAGCGTTCCTGCGGCATGTGGGGAGCGGGGACGAGGTCGAGCTGATCTCATACAAGGGGCCGGGGAGCGGCCCCAGGCTTGGGACGGATTTCTCGCGTTCGTTGATTCGGGCGGCCGGGGAGGGGAACGTGGTGCGGATGGACGCGGCGGGGGCTGGCGGGATGAACTGGGGGCAGAGCATCGTGCAGCTTGGGATTCATTCGGCGATCTGTGCGCCGATCATGGTGAACAACACGCTGGCGGCGTTCATTTATCTTGACGCGCGCAATACCGAGGCGGGTGTGCAGGACGACGCGGCGGCGTTCTGCTCGGCGATCGCGAAAATCACGGGGATGGCCCTGGGAAATCTGCGTGTCGCGGACATTCGGGCCAGGCAAAAGGAACTCGAGACCGACATTCAGGCAGCGCACGACGCGCAGATGCGGCTCATGCCCCCACCCAGGGGCACGATGGGGCGCGTCACGTACGCGATGCGATCAATCCCCGGGCGACTGGTCGCCGGCGATCTGTTCGATGCGTTTGCGCTCGCGGATGGGCGGGTGGCGATTTTCCTGGGTGATGTGGCGGGGAAAGGGGTTGGGGCGGCGCTGCTGATGGCGACGGCGCAGTCGCACCTCAACGGGTCGCTCCGGCAGTTCGGCGATCCGGGCCGCGCGTTGAACGAGGTGAACCGGTATGTGGCACACCACTGCGTGGACGGGAAGTTCATCTCGCTGTGGGTGGGGGTCGTGTCGCCGCAAGACGATGGGTCGAGCGTGCTCACGTTCGTGGATGCCGGGCACGGATACTGGCTCGTGAGGCCCGCCGAAGGGCGTGTGCAGTTGCCGACATACCGGGGCGGCTTGCCCATGGGCGTCGATGCCGACACGATCTACGAGTCGGAGTCGATGGTGCTGTCGGCGGGCTCGCGGATCGTGGTGTATTCCGACGGCGTGGTGGAGCAGACATCGCCCGACGGGAACGATTTCGGGGTCGATCGCACGATATTTTCGCTGGAGCCTTGCGTGTCGCCCGACGTGGACGTGGAAACGCTCGTGCGGGCGGTGATCGAGTTCGCCGCGCCGGTGAATATCAGCGGGTCGGGCTCAAAGCCCGCGATGGAGCGCACGGTGCGGCTTGCCGACGATGTGACCGTCGCGTCGATCCTGATTGGATAGTCGCGGGCGATCATTTCCCGGCTGAGATGTGGCCGGATTCGTTGACCTCAACGAAGGGCGTCGGTCGGCGCGTTGTTGTAGTTGGTCTTGACGGGCCGATCGGCCTCGGGGGCCTTCTGCGGATAGTCGGCGTCGGGCAGGTAGTGGTGTTCGGGGACGCCTCGGACGATCAATTCCCACTCCCGCGCCACGGTGATGGACCAGAGCCCGCCATTGGACCGCATGTGGAGCGTGGCCATCTTGTATGGATTCACCGGGTTGCCCTCGGGGTTGGGATAGAGCACGTCAACCTCGGCGGCGTCGTGGCGGATCCACACGCGAGGGATGTGGAGCACGGTCGAAACCGCGGCCGACGCCTCGGTGAGGGGCTGGGTGCCGGTGGCGGCGGCGACGGCAAGGACGTTGGAACGCCGAAGCTCGGCGGGCAGATTGAATACGAATTGCCTTCCTTCCGCGCCGGGCTGGCTGGCTGCTTTGGCAGTGGCCCATTTACCAGCCACGGTCATGGCGCGGACGTTGGCGGTGTTGTTGACCTCGCCCAGGGGGCTTGCGCCCTCGACGGGTGGCCAGCTTGAGTAGCACCCGGGGAAGGTGCACAGAGCGAGCAGGGCGAGGGGGATGATTGTGAGGCGGTGTGTCTTGATAGCCATAGGTGCTTCCATGCGGAGGGAGCGTTGACGGGTTGGAGGTCACGCACCAGTGTTCGGGCAGGAGTTTACGCGTGCCAAGCGATGGAAGCCGCCGAGGCTAAAAGAGGAAGCGAAGGCCCACGCCGATGCCGATATCGAGCTCATGGCGATGCCGCACGTTGTGCCACAGTGGGAACTGGGACATGAACTCGAGCCCGAAGGTGCGGCCCTCGTACATGAGACCGGGCGACCAGCGGAGTTCGGTGTCGCCGTTTGTCTCGTAGAGCGTGTTGATCTCGGCGGTGATGTACCACGCGCCGTTGCTCTCGCTGGTGAAGCGATCGGGGTCGATGCGGTATAAGTACGAGACATCGAGCTTGAGGGCATCGCTGGGGCCCTGACCGCCGTCGTTCTTTGATGTCGTCCCGCCCGTGTTGAGGGTGAAGATGGTGTCGATGTTGAAGCCGTGCCGACCTCGCACGGTGGTGTAGACGGCTCCGAGCCTTGGGTCGATGGATTGGGTGGCGAAGTTGCGGTTGTCGCCGCTGGTGATATTCGCGCCGCCCAAAAGAGCGAAGCGGGTGGTATCGACGCCGCCGGGGTTGTCCATGGCGACGCGGTACTTGAAGAGCACGCCGATGTCTTCGACGCCGGATGAATCGCGGGTGCTGCCGGCTGCGTTCAGCGTGCGTTGGAGGGCGGCGGGGAGGTCAATGGTGACGGCGAGGGCGCGCACGAGCCCGATGTTGAACGAGGTGGAAGTCTCAAACGTGTCCTCGCGTTTGTCGCCCGTGTTTGGATTGGTGCCGTAGCGGAACCAGTGGAGCTGCTCGCGGAGGATGAACGAGCCCGGTCCTGGCATGGTGGCGGCCTGGGTGTACATCGCTTCCTGTGCGAGCGAGACAGAAGCGAAAAGGCTTGTGGCCGCGATTGCGGCGTGTCGGAAGGTCATATGCAGCTCCTCGTGTTGCCGAATCAGTTGCGGAGCTTGACAAGCGTGAAGCCAGCGTCGGCGACGGATTCGGAGAGGTCGTGCGCGCTCGGCTTTGCGCCCTTTGCGAACGCAACCTCCACGGTGCCATTGCCCAGATCGACCGTGGCAGCCGCGACGCTCTTGAGCCGAAGGAGTTGCTTGTCGATGTTGGTGGCGCAGAGCGGGCAGCCCAGGCCGTTCACGTACAGGACCGCCTTGTCGCCCTTGAGTGGCTCTGTGTGGTGGAGAGCGGCGCGGTCCAGTTCGGTCGCGGCGTGCTCCACGAAGCGTTCGTTGCCGCGCTCGAATACCTTGGAGCCATCGGGGCGTGTTTCGACGAGGGTTGTGCCCTCGGGCGTGGCACCCGCTTTGGCGGGGCCAGCGCATGCGGCGAGTGCGGCGATAGAGAGAACTGCTGCGGTAAGGCGTGTTGCGTTTGCGATTGACGTGATCATGTGTGGACCTTTGTGTGTGTTGTGGATGTGGAGCCGGCGAGCAAGCGCTCTCGGGCCGGTTCGACGACTCATGGTGAGGTTCGCCGAACCCGAGTTCAGTTGGACCCGGCTTTGGAAACTCGGCCACGATGAGTTGGCCTGAGGTTTGGAAAATCGGACCGCCAAGAGACCCGGTTCGGAGAACCGGGTCACCAGCAGAACCAGGCTACCTCAACGATCCATCTGGCTAGATGACCCATACGCACAAGCGCGATCTTGGTGGGGCGGTCGAGCAGGGCAAGCCAGCTGAAGAAGCGACCATCGGCGTGACGCGATCACGCTGCGAAATTGAATGAGGCCCGGCTGCTTCGCCCGGACAGCGTCGAGGATTCCCTGCGAGGGAGCGGCTGTTGCTTGGCGTTGCGAGTTGACAAGCCTGATCGGCGAACGTGGGGGACTGGCGTGGCGGCGAGAGTGGAGCGCAGGGGCACGCCGGCCGGTCGGGATTCGCCTTTGCGGGATGTGACGAACGGGGTTCGTCGCAGCAGCATCGTCCCGTGGAGCAGCAAGTGGCCTCCGCGTGCGCGGGCGTTGACTGAGCGATCGTTGGCACGACCTGCGCGAAGAGCGCGTTGAGGAAGAGCAGCGGGATGAGCAGGAACAAGCGCGACATGCCGTTGGTATTGTCGGCTGCGCCCGCCCCCGAGTCAACCGATGGGTGTGCGCCAGTGAGAGTTATCCGTTCGTGTATGATCGCCAGCTTCACGAACGACCACTCGATTGGGAACAGAACGCATGCTCGGAGTTCCACAGCTCATCGACGACGATTCCGAGTTCAATGTCTGGATGCGGCGGCTCGTGCCCGTGATCGCACTGGTGCTCGTTGGAGCGGTGATTCTGATGCAGCAGTTCCAGAGGGCACTGCACGAGGATCGCCTGGCGGAGGCACCCGAGTCGATTCGTGTGAACGAGGAGTTGACCGAACCGGGGCTCGACGCTGTCACTATCATTTCGAAGCAGGCGGTGCGGGTGAAGGCCAAGGGCTACAAGCTGGACTCGCCCTGGGATGCGGTGCAACGTGAGATCGATGGGTTTGCCGTGACTCGGACCGAGCGGGTTCGGGCCGCCATCACGGCGGGAGAGCTGGTTGGTTCGGCGGCGGCGGTGACGCGGCTCGAAAGGCTGCGGGGCGAGCTCGACCCCGACTCGGTGCTGGGGGCCGATGTCGCATGGCTCTTGACGATGTATTCCGGTAAGCAGCCAACCCTGCCGCCCGAGGTCGCGCAGGCGATCATCAATCATCATGGGTGGTTCGGTCAGCTTGTGGCGGCCAATCACGAGCTGAAGGGAATGCCCTTGCGGGCGGCCGCGACGGACGGGTTCGACACAATGAACGCGGCACTTGTCGGCCAGGGATGGATGGTCATTGTGATGGGGCTGGTCTCGCTTGTGTGTCTGGGGCGTGTGATATCAATGGCGCGGCACGGAGAGTTTGCGAGCGGGATGGACGAAAGCAGTGTCCCGCCGACGGTCTATATGGAAATGTTTGCGGCGTTCGTGCTCCTGTTTTTGGTCATTGTCTGGCTTCAGGTGATGACGCTCTGGCTCACCGGGGCAAGCTCCGCGTTTGCCTTCAGCGCCAATGAGGTGCTGCTCTGGCTCACGCCGTTGTGTTTCTTGTGGCCTCGCCTCCGCGGGCTGCGCGCGGTAATAGCGATGCCCGATCTTGGATGGACCAAAGGCGAGGGGATCTCGACGGAGATCAAGTGGGGGGTTGTCGTCGGGCTCGCGGCATTGCCCGTCGAGCGGCTCGTGTCGATAGCGATCGACGTGATTGTGGCGATGTTCCAGGACGATTCGGTCGCGGAGGGCGCCAAGAGCTTCCCGGCCTTTCAACAGCCGGACGTGAACGGATGGATCCCGCTGGTGCTAGGCGCGATTTCGGCGGTCGTGTGGGCACCGATTGTGGAGGAAACGATCTTTCGCGGGGCGCTCTATCGCTATGCGAGGGCGAGGCTCGGGGTTGTCGCGGGGATTCTTCTCACCTCGGCTCTCTTTGGGGCGATCCACCCCTATGGCGGAACGGGCCTGGTGCAGGTGGGGATCATGGGCATCATGTTCGGGCTGCTGCGCGAGTGGCGCGGGGCTCTCATCGCCCCGATTGCTGCCCACTGCCTGCACAACCTGATCATCTCGGTATTTCAGCTGTGGACGATCGCGTCGATGACGTGAATCGGTACGAGGATGTGCCTGTCCCTACGATGACCGGAGGCTGGTGTGGGTCGAAGGGCATGGCATATGGGCGATTGGCGCAGGCGATTTGTGGTTGGAGTTTCGGGGGCGTCGGGGGCTGTGTATGCGCTGCGTCTGCTGGAGCAGTTGCTGGGGCGCGGGTGCGAGGTGCACCTGGTCGTGAGTGACTACGGGCGGCGGCTTTTGTTTGACGAAGCGGGCGTGAAGGAGCTCGATCTCGCGTCGCTGGTGCCGGCGCTTGCCGCGGGCAATGACGCGGCGGATCACGCCGGGCGGCTCGTTGTGCATCCTAACAAGGATGTCGGCGCGGTGATCGCGTCGGGTAGCTTTTTGCACGGCGGGATGGTGGTGCTGCCGTGCTCGAGCACTTCGCTTGGAGCGATTGCCACTGGGTCGGGGTCGAACCTCTTGACGAGGGCGGCGATGGTGACGCTCAAAGAGCGGCGGCGGCTGATTGTGTGCCACCGTGAGACACCGCTGAATCTGATCGACATCGAGAACATGCGGACACTGTCGCTGGCGGGTGCGATCGTGTGCCCGACGAATCCGGGGTTTTATCTGTTGCCCAAGACGGTAGAGGAGATCGTTGATTTCATGGTGGGGAAGGTGATGGACCTTCTTGGCGTGGAGCATGAGTTGAAGACGCGGTGGGAACACCACGTCGAATCGCCGCCAGACGTCAATTGAACGATATCATCGAGGCGTGTGACTCTCGTAGGCGTTGAGGGTCCGCTCAGCGATCCTGGGCCATGTGAATTGGCCGGTGACCAGGTCGTAGCCGCGATCGCCCATAGCGGCGGCATCGGCAGGCGAGAGGGAGAGGGCGGCGTCAAGGGCGGTGGCGGTGGGTTCGGCACCGACAGGGGTGACGTAGCCGCTTTTGGTTTCGGCGACTTCGGGAAAGTGGCACTGGTCAGAGATCGCCACGGGCTTGCGGCAGGCGAGGGCTTCGGTGATGGCCATGCTGAAGCCTTCCTGGCGGCTTGGGAGGCAGAAGACATCGCAATCGACGAAGGCGGCGAGTTTGTCGGGGCCGTAGACGGAGCCGACGAAGTGCACGCGGTTTTCGATACCGAGGCGGGCGGCTTGTTGCCTGAGCGGGGCGACCATGCCGTCGTCGGGGCCGGCGATGACCAGGCGGAGGTCTGGATGCTTGGGCAGGATCGCGGCGAAGGCATCGGCGAGAAAGTCGAGACCTTTCTTGAAGTGCAGACGGCTGAGGAAAAGGATGTAGCGGTCGTTGCCAAGCTCGGGGTGTTTAGCGCGAAAGCGGCCGACGGGCGGGAGGGGGCTGATCTCGGACATGAAGACGCCGTTGGGGATGACGACGGTGGGGGAGCGGAGTCCAAGCGGGGACATCAGGCGGCCTTCGTCGGCGTTGAGGACATGCAGAAATGAGGCGCGGTCGAGCATCCCGCGATAGGCGACGGCGAGGGCGATCTTTTTCTTCAGGCCTTTGGCGAAGCCCTGGCCCGTGAGGCACCAGGGGTCGAGCATGCCGTGGGGAACAACGGCGTAGGGGATGCGTCGTTTGCGGGCGGCATTGGCGGCGATGGGGAGAAGCGGATTCCAGACACCATGCAGGTGGAGATAGTTCCAGCCTTTGAGATTGGCGGCGAGCCACGCGCGGAGGCGCGGGGCTCGAATCTGGGCGAGGCCGCCACCTTCTGGTTGGAGATCGTGCCGCTCGACCTTGTCAAAGCCGGGCACGGGCGCGACGGATTTGGCGATGCGTTCGGTGGCGGATGGATCGGCGTATGTGAGGATGCCGACGCGATGACCCAGCGACGCTTGAGCGGCGGCAAGGCGGTTGGCGACGGCGGGGGGGCCACCCTGCTGGGGGTCGAGGCTGGTGATGACGTGGAGGATGTTCATGGGTCGTGCGGGAAGAAGAACAGTATCGCGGCGGCGGGGCGATGGAACTGTGAGTATGAAGAATCGGTCGGGATGGGGTATTGGACTTGACGGGCATCGCAAAATTGCACTATGGCGGGCGAAGGTCACAAGCTCAATTTCGACTACGTCGACTTCGTGTCGGCGTTTGAGGCTGGCGACGCGGATGCGGATTTCAATCTCGACGGAGCGATCGACTTCTTCGATTACGACGCGTTCGTGCAGTTGTTTGAGACGGGTTGCTGATCGGCGGTACGCCGGAGAAAAAAACAACAAGCCCACCCGTCGGACGGGTGGGCTTGTTTCATTTCGCGGAATGCTCAGACGCCCAGCAGTTCCATGACGTTCTTTTTGATGTCCTCTGCGGTGAGGCCGCACATCGCCAGGAGGTCGTTGGGTGTGCGACCGCTCTTGGGGATCTTGCGGACGAACATCTGCTTGAGCTGGAAGCCGTCACCTGTCTCGGCGAGGGCGTCGGCGACAGCCGAGCCGATGCCGCCGCCGTAGTTGTCCTCGACGGTGAGGACTTTGCCGTTGTTGGTCTGGATGATATCGAGCAGCCCGTCGCTGTCGAAGGGGAGGCTGTAGAGATCGACGAGGGAGGCGGAAACGCCGGCTTTGTCGAGGAGTTCGACGGCCTTGTTGGCCTCGTGGACCATGTAGCCTGCGGCACAGATGACCACGTCGCGGCCTTCGGCGAGGACCTCGAATCCCCCGAGGTTGAAGACGACGTCGTCGTTGTAGATGAACTCGGTCTCGGCCCGCAGGGTCCGCATGTAGCAGCAGCCCTGATACTCGGCCATGACCTCGGCGAGGTGATAGGCGGCGTAGGCGTCGGAGGGTTGAAGGACGTAGCACCCGGGGTTGCCGCGATGGTCCTTCATGCTGCTGAACGCGCGGAACCAGGCGACATCGGGGAGCGACATCTGGCTTGGCCCGTCGGAGGCGAGGGTGATGCCGGCGTGGCTGCCGACGATCTTGAGGTTCGCGCCGCTGTTGATCGCCATCTCGATCTGGTCATAGCCGCGGGTGACGAACTTGGCGAAGGTGGAGATGAAGGGAATCTTGCCACCTGCGGAGAGGCCCACGCCCATGGAGTACATGTTCTGCTCGGCGATCTTGCACTCGATGAAGCGATCGGCGATCGTCGCGTCCTTGCGGACCATGTCGGCAAAGGTTGAGTTGGACACGTCGGCGTCGAGGACGACGACGTTGGGGTTGGTTTTACAGAGCGCGCGAAGGGCGATGCCGTACGCGCGGCGGGTCGCCAGCGTGCCCGACTGAAGCACAGCCTCCATGTCCATCTGCTTCATCACCTGCGCGAGCGGGGGCAGTTCGGCTGAGACAAAATCAGGGGCGACGTATTCTGCGGGGGGTTGAATCTCGAACGAGTCGGCCTGAGTGAGCGAGCTGGTGAGCTCGAGGCGGCGCTGGTCGAGTTCGGCCATCGCGCGCTTGAGCTGATCGCCCACCGGGGGCTTGCCGTGCCAGCCGTTGCCTTGCACCGATTCGGCGCCCCAGCCCTTGACGGTCTTGGCCACGATGGCCATCGGCTTCTTGGTGCGTGCGAGAGCAGCGAAGGCGTCGAAGGTGGCCTTGATCTGGTTGGGGTTGTGCCCGTCGATGGTCTTGACGTCGTAGCCATACGCCAGGAGTTTGGCGGCGATGGTTTCGGCGGACTGCTGGCCGCTGACGCGGTCGGACTGGCCGTACTCGTTGCAGTTGAAGATCGGGAGCACGTTGGTAAGTTTGCGGTCGATGATCTGGTCGAGCGCTTCGGAGATCTGCCCCTCGCGGCTTTCGCCGTCGCCGATGAGGCAGTATATCTTGCGATCCATCTTATCGAGGTATGCAGCCTCGCCCAGACCTGCGGCAACGCTGAGCCCCTGGCCCAGCGAGCCGGTGGCGGCGTCGAAGAATGGGAAGCCTTCCATGGGGTTTGGATGCCCATCAAGCTCGCTGGAGGCGGCGCGGAGATTCTTGAGATCATCGACCGCGAGCTTGCGGCGCTTCTCGGGATCCTTACCGTACATCACGCCCAGTTTGGCGGCGGCGGCGTACACGATGGGTACAGCGTGCCCTTCGGAGAGCACGAAGCGGTCACTGGTCGGGTAATCAGGGTATTCGGGGCTCCACCGCATGGTGTGGAACATCAGTACGGTGACAATGTGCCCGATGCTCATGCAGGTCGTGGGGTGACCACTTCCGGCGGCAGAGGTCATGTCGAGTGAGAGTCGGTCAAGCTCGATCGCCTGAGCGTGTACAGCGGCTTCGAATGACATCAGTGCGGTCCCTTCGTCTTGGGGCTTTTTCGGCCCCGCGATCGGTTCAGAGCACCGAAACCGCGAGGCCCGCCCGGCCTCGTTTGATCCTGAGTACGTGCCACACAACGGCACAGCACACTCACGACCACCGCGCCCAGGCTGCTGCCCGGGTCGCCCAACCGATTCCCATCCCTCTCACACTTCAGCTTCCCGTCGCTAGAAATACCGAACAAAGTCCATTCGGACGCGGCATGTCCAGTGGTGGGGAGTATCTGGTATCCGAGCCCGTTTGACAACTGGCCAGCACCGTCAATCGGCGGATTCCCGTGCCCGACGGGAAGGTTTGGTGAAAATTGAAGCTCGGATTCGTTCGGCTATCACCGCGTGGACTCGACGCTGGGAGTGGGCAGGAGCCCGCCCGGGGTGCCGATGAGGGCCTGCTCGAAGGCCTCGATGCTGCGGCGTTCGGCGAGGGGGCCTTCGGCGTCGCCTCTGAGAAACTGGCGGATGAGCCGTTCCTGTTCGGGGAGGGACGCGGCGGCTTCGGTGGGTGTATTTCGCAGTGTGTCGTACCAGTCGCGCGAGGCGACCTTTATCATTTTGCCCGAGTCGAGCATGGCCATACGGTCGGCGATGGTGAAGGCGGAGTCCATCTCGTGGGTGACGACGATCGAGGTGACGTTGAGTTTTTTGGAGAGCGAACCGATGAGCTGGTCGATCTGGGCGCTGGTGACGGGGTCGAGGCCGGCCGATGGCTCATCGTAGAAGAGGATGGCGGGGTCCAGTGCCATGGCACGGGCAAGGCCGGCGCGTTTTTTCATTCCGCCGGAGATTTCGGCGGGGAACTTGTGCCCGTGCTCGAGCAGGCCGACCATTTCCAGCTTGAGCTTGACCTGGAACTCGATGATCTCGCGCGGGAGGTCGGTATGCTCGTGGAGCACGAGCGCGATGTTGTCGGCGATGCTCATCGAGTTGAAGAGCGCGCCGCTCTGAAACAGGATGCCAAAGCGTTTGCGCAGGTCGTTCATGCCGCGTTCGCCGGCCTTGGCGATGTCCTGGCCCAGCAGCCTGATGGTGCCCTGGTCGGGCTGAATCGCGCCGATCATCAGCCGGAGGAGGGTTGATTTGCCCGAGCCCGAGCCGCCCATGATGACCATCGTCTCGCCGGGGTAGACGTCGAGATTGATGCCCGAGAGAATCTGCCGCCCGCCAGCGATGCGCACCACATCGCGGCACGAGATGACCGGCTCGATGCTTGACGGGGCGGGATGGACTGGAATCCGTGTCATTTGGAAGGCGAGGGCTTCGCGTGGTTGGCGGGGTGGTCGGCGGGGTGGTTGGTTGGATCGTTGAGCGAGATTCGTTCGCCGCCTGCCGTCACGATGGTGATATCGGCGACGTCGCCCGAGGGGAAGGGGCGGATGGAACCGGGCATGTTCGAGGGATTGGCGTACATCGCCAACTTGGGACGGATGACCACGATAGCGACGCCGCTCGTGAAGCGGATGGGCCCGCCCGTGCTCGATTCGACTCCCTGCGCGCCCGCGAGTGCGCGTCGAATGGCAACGAACGCGCCGAGCGATTCGATGGGCGTGGGTGTAGCGACCGCCTCGCCGAGGATTGCGCGGGTCTGGGCTGCAAACGAGGCGAGCTGCTCGTCGGTGATGCTGGCGGTCGGGGCGAGATGCATCCGGGCTTGTGCGAAATCGCCTTTGTCGATGTCTTGCAGCAGGGCCAGCGTTGGAATCGCGACGGCGGTGTGGTGGTAGTCGAAGGTCTTGCGCAGGCCTACTCCGACGGAGACCCAGACGGCCGAGGCGAGTGCGCCGATGACGATGGCGGCTATCGCGGCGGTTCGGCCCGCGAGCAGCCCGCGGCCTCGTCCAATCGCAAGAATTGCAAACGAACCCGTTGTCATGCCAAAGACACCCAGCCCAGGGATACACACCAGCAGGCTGCACGCCAGCGCGAGGACTGCGAGTTTGCTGAGCCTTTGCTGCGGGTTGGCGGGGTCTGGTGTCATGGTGGCAAGGAGAGTGACGAAGGGCTGAGACCTGACATGGAAGCATAGAGACGCCGGGCGACGCCGATCACGATCTGGGCGGCGTCGTGCAGTTCTTGTGCGGTCGTATCGCGGGAGAGGCTGAAGCGGATGGAGCCATGGGCGATCTCGGGGGCGATGCCCATCGCCAGCAGGACGGGAGAGGGGTCCAGCGAGCCCGATGAGCAGGCGGCACCAGCGCTGGCGGCGACGCCGCGCTCCGAGAGCGCGAGAAGCAACGCCTCGGCTTCGAGCCTGGGAAACCCGATGTTGGTGGTGTTCCACAGACGCGTGGCGGCCTTCGCGTTGACATTGGCGGCGGGCACTGCTTCAAGGATGTCGCGCTCGAAACGATCTCGAAGGGTCGAAAGTCCCTCGCGCGGTGCGGGATTGGTGAGCCATGCGAGAGCTTGTTCCGATGCCACTCCCGCCCCGAGGATTCCCGGCACGTTCTCGGTGCCCCCGCGGCGGCCAAGTTCCTGGTTGCCGATGAGACGCGGGCGAAACCGTGTGCCTTGCTTGCTATACAGGACGCCCACGCCCTTGGGGCCGTGGAACTTGTGCGGAGAGAACGAGAGAAAGTCCACGTCGGGCCCTTGTGAGAGATCGCAGGGCATCTTTCCGACCCATTGGGTGCCGTCGCAGTGCATGAGCGACCCCGCCGCACGGCACCGTGAGGAGATGGTTGCGATCGGCTGGATGACGCCGGTCTCGTTGTTGGCCCATTGCACACTGACGATGCTGGGGCGGGCCGTGAGCAGCGCTTCGAGCGCGGCCACATCAACCACACCGTCGGAGTCCAGAGGAATCCATTCGACGCGGGCCGCACCGGTGCGGGACAGCGCCTCGGCAAGCTCGCGGACGGCCGAATGCTCGGTCCGCGTCGTGAGGATCAGGGGCGGGCTGCCCGAACCCGGGCTGAGAGTGGCGAGCGTGCCGCAGATCGCCAGATCGATCGACTCGGTCCCCGAGCCCGTCAGGATAATGTCGCGTGGCTTGGCCCCGATGAGATTGGCGAGCGACTGCCGCGCGAGTTCGACGGCCTGCCTTGCTGCTTGCCCGGAGCGATGAACACTCGACGGGTTGTGCCAGAGTTCCGCAAGCCCGCGCAAAACCGCTTGGGTCGCGTCTGGGGTGGGCCGTGTGGTCGCGTTGTGGTCAAGATCGATCACATGGCATCATATAGGGGACATCGACCGAGCACAATACAAACAAAATGGTTTATAGGTACTTCGAGTGCGACAAAGCGATCAAAAAGTGCTCTCAAAGTGCAAATAGTGATTGCCTTTCAACGGTTTGTATGCGAGAATAGGGTGTAGCTGGGTGTGCACGTGTCGTTTCCGCGACGGGCACCTGGGATTGAGTCAGCACTTGAGGAGAGAGAGAAATGTCTATTCGAACCATGATCGTGGCCACTGTTTTTTCAGCCGGCATTGTCACCCCGACACTCGCCCAGACACGATCGTCGTTTACCGACGTGACGTCGATTTCGGGGATCACGGTGGTACAAACGGGCGCACTGTCCTACAACGTCTCGCTGCTCGCTGGCGCCGCGTTTGATCTTGGCGGCACGAGCTACGCCATCAGCGACCTGATCGGATTCTGGTCCTTGTCCGATGACATCAATCTCGGCGGTTCGACGTCGGCGATCGGCAGCTTCGACTCAAACAGCAGCAATTCGGGTACCGGTGGAATCGTCGGGTGGAAGGCACGAACCGCGAACTCCGGCCTCACAGTCGGGC
>JAYVUC010000068.1:0-5309 GCA_043788295.1 Phycisphaerales bacterium | reverse complement strand
TCAACGGTGTTCAGGTTGATGAGCACGCCGGGGTCGGTCACGGGGACTTCGACGCGGGCGTCTTCGATCAGGTGATCGAGGCGGGAGTCGGCGGGTGTGGTGGTTGTGAGGAGGCGTGATGTGACGAGGGGCCAGGAGAGGTAGACGGGGTGGCCGCGCTGGCTGTTGTGGGTGGGGAGCGCGGCAGCGACCGTGCTGAGGTGTGCGATGGCGCGTGCGAGGGTGTTGAAGACGGTTGGACTTGGGGCGGGGACATCGACGGGGAGGATGAAGACGCCGCGGGTGGATTGATGAAGGTCGGCGATGGCGGTACATCCGGCGAGGACGCTGGTGAACATTGGGGAGAGTTCGTCGGCGATGACGGAGTCCGGCGGAGGGCCGCCATCCACGCTCATGCCAGCGCATACGCGATCGGAGATGACCCACACCACGGGCAGGCCGACGAGTGCGAGGCGTTCACGTTGGATGTGCCACCACGGGCGGTTGTGTACGCGATGGAGAGCTTTGGGGCCACCGGCGCGGAGGCCGCGGCCAGCGGCGAGGACGATCACGCGGTCGGTACACATCAGGCGCGTTCCGCGAGTGCATCTCGTGGCACGGGCTTTCCAGCCCGTGTTTCGGGCGCATCGCCCGAAGTCGCTCGACCGGCGACGTGAGTTTCCAACTTGCGCGTATTTGCCGTTGGTGAGAGCGTGGAAGGCCGCTGCTCCATCCGCTTGGCTTCAAGCAAAATGCCCGCGGCCATGGAGATCGCGACCATTCGTGGTTCTTTTCCTGTGTCGCCGACGCCAATGGGGCACTGGATGCGCTTCACGATTTCTTCATTGATGCCCGCGCCGATGAGGCGGCCGAAGAGGCAGATGCGTTTACTGCGGCTGCCGATGAGCCCGACGAAGGCGGGAACCGAATCAGAGCCGAGGGGAGTAAGCCCCCGGTCTTGTTCTTCTTGTTCTTCTTCTTTCGTCAGCAAACCGTTGAGCAACTGAAAGTCCGTCTCGTGCGAGCAGGTCATCACGCAGGCGAGCGTTTCGTGGCTGCGATCGCGGGCGAGGCGGATGCCCTTGTCCCAGTCCAGCACGCGCCGGGCGCGACCGGTAAAACGCTCGGGGCTGTTCCACTCGGGGCGGTCGTCCACGACGAGGACTTCGAGCGGGGAGCCGCGCAGGATGTCGGTGAGTTCATGGGCGACGTGACCAGCACCGAAGATGACGAGGCGCTGGCGTGAGCCGCAGAATTCGAGAAAAACGTCCATTGCGCCGCCGCAGCATTGCTCGGCTTCGGCGCCGAGGACGAAGTGCTCCGTGGTTGTGCCGCGCGTGGCGAAGACCTTGGCGGCGGATTCGGCGACGAGCAGCTCAAACTGGCCGCCGCCGACAGTGCCGACAAACTCACTGGTGCCGCCGGTGGATGGGGACCAGATCATTTTCGCACCAGCATCGCGGGGCGTGCTGCCCTTGGTGGCGATGACGGTGATGAGAACGAAGGGGGCACCGGCCTCGGTGAGGCGTGTTGCTTGGGCAAAGATGTCTCGATCGGTCGCCACGGGTAAGTGTAGGAGCGGTTTACGAGACGCTTGCGGCAACGCCGCGGAGCGCGAAGTAGAGGATGCGGGCGAGGACGCGCTCTCGATATGCGGCGGTGGAGCGGATGTCGTCGATGGGGGAGATGTCTTGCTTGAGGGCGGGGGCGAGGTCGAAGGGTGACTTGATCGGTTTGGCATTCTCAAGTATGGATTCGACGGTGCGGCAGCGGCGGACTGTGGGGGCGACGCTGTTGACGACGATCCTCCAGCCGGTTTCTTCGGTGTGGACGATGGCCGCGCCGACTTTGGTGATGGCCTGGGCGCGGCGTGCGCCGACTTTCTCGAAGATGTGGAGGCGAGCGGCGCGCCGGGGAATGCGGATCTTTTCGATGAGCTGATCGGAACGCTTGCGCATCTGCTTGTAGCCGAGATAGAACTCGTCGAGGCGGATCTCTTCGCGATCGAGCGCGCCGGTGGGGGATGTTGAGACGAGCACGATCGTTGCGTCGAGCGCCATGAGGGCGGGGACGCCGTCCGCGGCGGGAGAGGCGTTGATGATGTTTCCGGCCCAGGTGCCGCGGGATTGGATCTGGATGGCACCGACGGTTCGGGCCGCGCTGACGAGGAGAGAGAACTCTCGGGCGATATCGGCATCGCGGACGATGTCCCAGAATGTGGCGAGGGCACCGAGTTGGAGGTGGGTTTCGGTCCAGTGTGTGGCGCGGAGTTCGACGAGGTGGGAGAGGTCGAGGTAGGTTTTGTCGTGGGCGGGGAGATTCCCGGGCCAATGAACGAGCAGATCGGTGCCGCCTGCAATGGGGGTGGGCGCGGCGGAGTCGCCTGTGGCCATCATGGCGCACGCATCGGCGAGGGAAGTGGGGGAGAGGACGCGCATCAAGGGCTGCCTCCGGCGCGTTCGTTGGTGATCGCCGCGCCTTTGCCGGCGATCATCTTCTCCATGCCATCCACGATGCCGTCGTAGCCGGTACAGCGGCAGAGGTTGCCTGCCATGAGCTCGCGCATGGTGTGGGTCTTGAGGACTTCGGGATGGCCCTTCACCCAGCACGCGGTCATGACGACGCCGGGGGTGCAGGCACCGCACTGGGTCGCGCCGCATTCGAGCATGGGGCCGAGGATGGCCGGATCGATTGACTCGATGGTCTTGACATCGCGGCCGGCGCACTGGAAGGTGGGGACGAGGCAGGAACAGACGGGGAGCATGTCGAGGTAGACCGTGCAGGCACCGCATTCGCCCTCGCCGCAGCCCTCTTTGCTGCCGGTGAGGCCCAGTCGATAGCGAAGCGTGTCGAGGAGGCGCTCGGTGGCGTCGATACGGACGGCGACCTTGCGGCCGTTGAGCGTGAGAGCGACATCGATCGGGCTTGACTCATGCGACATGGCTCGCGTTCCTTTCCATTTCGCTCATCAACCGTTCGGGCGTGATGGGGAGGCGTGTTGCATGGACGCTCTCTTCGCGGAGGGCGAACGCGACGGCGTTGGCGATCGCGGGGCCGGGGCCGTCCATGGGGAGCTCGCCGATGCCCTTGCTTCCCTTGCCGCCGTATGGATAGGGATTCTCGATGAAGAGGACGCGGATGGGCGGCACATCGTCGCTGGTGGGAATGATGTAGTTGGTGAGCTGGGCGTTGGCCATGCCGCCATCTTTCCAGATGCACTCTTCCATCAGTGCCCAGCCAATGCCCTGCACGACGCCGCCCTGGACCTGGCCGCGGGCGAGGACGGGGTTGATGATGGAGCCGACTTCCTGGGCGGCGACGAAGTCGGTGACTTTGGTTGCATAGGTGCGGAGGTCCACCTCGACCTCGGCGACATAGGCGGCCCAGCCGAAGGTGCCGTAGGCGTCGCCGGTGTAGGTTTTGTCGTCCCATGCGATGCCCGGCGGGGCTTCGTAGATGGCTTCGCCGATGAGTTCTGTGGCATTGCTCGCGTTGTTTGCCGTGCCACCGCCCGTGCCACCGGCGTTCGCCGCTTTGGGCAAACGCCGGTGCCATGCGTGAACGGCGTCCACCACTTTCTGGCCACCGTCATTTTCTGTGAGTTCGATTTTCCTGCGAAGATCATCGCACGCACGCTCGACGAGACGGCCGACGACCATCGCAGTGCGCGAGGCGACGGTGGGGCCGCTGTTGGGGACGATGTGGGTGTCGGGGATGGCGACGCAGACTTGATCCAGTGCGAGGCCGAGATGCGCGGCGGCGATCTGGGTCATGATGGTTGTTGTGCCCTGACCCATTTCGGTGCTGGCGATGCGGACTTCCACGCGGCCATCCGGAAGTCCGGCGACGTGTACCTTGGATTTGAGATAGGTTTCGCCGGAGCCGGTGAAGCCCGCGCCGTGCCAGAAGGTGGCGAGGCCGACGCCGCGGCGGAGATATGGGTGGCGGGTGTTGAACTCGGCGTGCTCAATCTTCTTGCGTTTGTAGTCGGCCATGTCGAGCGCGGCATCCATGAGCGCGACGCGATCGGTTCCCTTGGATGGTGGGTGGGCGCGGATGACTTGGCCGGTGGCGGTGGTCTGTCCATCGCGCAGCAGGTTGATGCGGCGCAGCTCGCTTGGGTCCATGCCGAGTTTGGATGCGATGACATCCATGTGCCGCTCGCAGGCGAAGATGGTTTGCGGCGCGCCGAAGCCGCGGAATGCGCCGTAGGGGACGGAGTTGGTGAGGATGGCTTTTCCATCGACGTGGACGTTCGGGCAGAAATATGGGCCGGCGGCGTGCAGGATGCCGCGGCTGAGAACGACGGGGGAGAGCGTGATGTACGCGCCGGCATCCATGCGAACTTGGATATCCTGCGCGAGCAGGCGACCGTTTCGATCCAGGCCGGTGCGGTGGCGCACGGTGCAGGGATGGCGCTTGGTGGTGGCCTGCATGTCCTCGCCGCGGTCGTAAATCATTTTGACGGGGCGGCCGGACTTGGCGGCGAGCAGCGCGGCGTGGAGCGCGAGGATGGAGGGATAGTCCTCCTTGCCGCCGAAACCGCCGCCGGTGGCGGTTTGGATGACTCGGCAGGCGCGGGAAGGATTGGTTGGAGAGATCCCGGTTCGGAGAACCGGGGTACCCGGGAAAGTGTGCTTGAGGGCGTTCAGGACGTAGTACGGGCACTGCATGCTGCCCTTGACGCAGACGGCTTTGGTGGCCGGGTCCACCCAGGCGATCATGCCGTTGCACTCGATGTAGACGTGCTCCTGCGCGCCGGTTTCGTATTCGCCTTCGACGATGATCGGCGCGCTGGAGAGCGCGGCCTGAACATCGCCTTTGTTGATCGTGAGATGCTTGAGGATGTTCTTCGTGTATCCGCCCTGCGTTTGCGCGGCGGTGGGGGGGATGCGGAAATCCAGCGCGGGGTCTTCGCGGTCGATCACGATCTCAACGGCGGCAACCGCTCGCCGCACGGTTTCGCGGTCTTCGCCCGCGATGAGCACGATCGGCTCGTGCATGTGGCGGATGTGGGTTGCGGCGAGCACGGGCTGGTCGCGCTCGATGAGATAGACCTCGTTGGGTCCGCCAGCGATTGTGGGAATGTCGCGGTGGTCCACGACAGTGAGCCGGGACCAGTCGATGCCGGGGTTGAGTTTGATCTCTTTGATGCGGCCGCGGGAGACGGGGCTGCGGACCGTCATTCCCCAGAGCATCGGCCCGAGGCCTAGGCCACCATCGGCGGGGAGGTCATCGACGTACCGCTCCGTTCCCGTCAGTTTTGCCATGCCTTCGAAGCGTTTCACGGTGGGAGTGTACCACGGCGGCCCTGCCATGTTCTGCGCGAA
>JAYVUC010000067.1:0-3368 GCA_043788295.1 Phycisphaerales bacterium | reverse complement strand
CCCGAGATACTGTGCCGCGTGCGGACGACGGATGGCAAGAGCATCGTGACCAATCGTCCGCTCGCGGGCACGCGCCGGCGCGGTGCGACGCCGGAAGAAGATGTGGCCCTTGAGCGTGATCTGCTGGCGGATCAGAAGGAGCGGGCCGAGCACATCATGCTCGTTGACCTCGGGCGAAACGACGTCGGGCAGGTCGCGGTGCCGGGAACGATCGAGCTGGTGAAAGTCATGGAGATCGAGCGGTACAGTCATGTGATGCACATCAGCAGCACCGTCACCGGCGAGCTGCGCCCCGACCTCGACTGCTGGGACGCGCTGCGGGCAGCCCTGCCTGTCGGAACGATCTCGGGCGCGCCCAAGGTGCGGGCGATGCAGATCATCGACGAACTCGAGCCGGTCCGCCGCGGACCCTACGGCGGTGGCTTCGGTTACGTCGGGCTCGACGGGCAGATGGATATCGCGCTCTCCCTGCGGACAATCGTCGTGCCCATCGGTCTCGCCCAGGGCATTGATACCGAAGCGCCAAGCTGGACGTATCACATCCAGTCGGCGGGCGGGATTGTGGCCGACAGTAACGCGGCGGACGAGTATCAGGAGACCGTCAACAAGGCGGCCGCCCTTTCGCGGGCGATCGACGTGGCCGAGCGAGCGTTCTGAAGCGGGTCAGTGTGCCTCTGCTTTGAGTTTGACAAGCGATTCGAGCCGCTTCTTGTGGATCTCGCGGTCGGGCTCCAGCAGCACGAGGGCTTCGAGCTGCCACTTTGCGGCGTCGTAGTCCTTGCGTTTGATCGCCACGACCGCCGCGAGTTCCCGTGTCGCGGGGTCGTAGGGTGCGATTCGGACCGCTCGCAGCGCCTTGGCCCACGCTTTGTCGAGGTCGCCGGCGACGCCGTAGCGGTTCGCAAGCTCCATCGCAAACGCCGCTGTGTATTGCTCGCGCGCGTCCAGATACTCCAAGTGCTCCGCTGCGAGCACGAGCGCGTCGGGCTGCGACGACCCGCCGCCCGAGAGGTACCACGTCGCCAAGAGCTTGTGCGGCAAAGGATCGACCGGGCGAGCCTTCGCGTAGCGAACGAGCAGCGGCAGCATCTCCTGCGTCGGCTGATTCTTGGAGACTTCAAGTCTCGCCGAGATCGCGAGTTCGAGCAAGTCGGCGTGTTCGGGGTGCTTGGCGAGGCACGTGTCGACGAGATCAACGGTGATCTTTCCCGGTGCCTTGCCGCCGCTCTCCTCGCGCAAGATGTCCTTGATCGGCGGCGAGACCGCGGGCCCGCCCATGCCCCACTTGACCAGCTGGCCTGTGCCCCAGATCGTGAAATCCTTCAGAAACTGCTCGCGATCGATACCCAGCACCGACTTGACCGCCTCGGGCTCCTTCACGCCCGCGCCGTACTTGTCGAGCAGGTCGAGCGTCGCCTTCGACCCCCATCGTTCGATGATGTACGCGTACATCCACTGCCCCTGGGCGTACGCCTGCCCGCGATCACTCGCCTTCTTGGGCCTCACAAACGCGAGATTGATCTCGTCGAAATCAAAGAGTCCGTCGTTCTCGACGGCCGCCCGAAGCAGCTTGCACGCCGAGTAGTCGCGCGGGGCGTCCTCCAGATTCACGGCCGCCGCCTCGGTGTACCAGTGCGGCAGGCGGTTCTTCGTCCGCGCGAGCGTAACCGTGTGCGTGTACTCGTGGCGCACCACGCGCACCCAGTCGTAAGGACCGACGAGGTGGTTGGGCCCGCTTCGTGGGGCTTCCATCGCAACGACCGGACCCGTGGCAGCGGCGATCGTGTGGATCCGCGGCATGCCCGCGATGCGGACGGCGAACCAGCGGTGGTCGGGCATCAGCTCGATCATCGTCTTACCGGTCATCGCAAAGTCGATCCCGCCGTCGGCCTTGCCCGACACGCGTGCGTGATTGGCTTCCAGCGGTTCGAGCATTTCACGCGCGACGATGCCGTCGACGCCGGGCTTGAAGCGGACGATGAAGTGCTCGCTCTCGACGCGGTCATACGTCGCCATCTCACGGACAAGCCGGAGCGTGTTGTCCGCCCGCACGTTGAACGGGTCGAGCGTGAACGCCGCTTCGAGAGCCCTGAGCGATTCGGCGTCGTGCCCGGCCTGCATCTCGAGCAACCCCAACTCAGAAAGCGGCCTGGCCCACCCGGGCGACCGTTTCGCCGCCGCACTCAGGTGCGAGGCCGCCTCGGCGTACTGCCTCGCGTCGCTCAGCATTCGACCAACCTCGAACTCGGCCGCAGCACTTCCTGGGAACGATTCGTCGAACGCACTGAGCAGCGCTGCGGTTTGCGGCACATCAAACGCGATCGCGGCCGTCGCAGCTTCGATAGCCCTGAGCAGCGGCGAGTTCGGATATTTCGCCAGCGCCGGAGCGAGCGCGAGTGTCGCGCCGTCAGAGTCCGACTGACGCAGCTTCGCACGCGCCACCAGCGCGGCGGCAAACGGCGAGCCCGGCGCCTCCTCCGACATCTGCCCAGCCAACTCCTCCGCCTGATCGAACGCAAACGTGTCCACCGCGAGCGAGCCCAGCGCAAACTTTGCCATCGCCGAGCGGGGGCAAAGCCCGATCGCCTCCCGGGACGCTTTCTCCCCTTCCGCGCCGTTGTCCTTGTCGAGCAGCAGCATCGCCTCGGTCGCCAGCGCGCTCCAGCAGAGACGATCCAGCTCCGCCCGTGCCCGCGCGAGCATCGCCAGCATCGCCTTGTAGTCGCTCGCCTGCGCCACCGCGCCCGTGATCGCCCTGGGGAGGTCCGCCCGCAGCATCATGCACCGCACGCCCTCCACCAGATCGTCGGCCGAGTCGAACTTCTCACGAGCGAGTCGCTCGGCCAGTGGTTCCAACAGCGTTTCCGCCTCGGCAGCCTTGCCCACCAGCAAAAGAGCCTGCGACCGAAGGCGAATCGCTCGCGGCGAGGGCGACTTCTCCGCCACAGCATCTGCGGTCGCAGCCAGTGCGGCGTCAACCTCGCCCCGGTTGATCATCGCCTCGACGCGATCGAGCACATCCGCCGCAGGATCAACGAGTGCCGGATCATCCCAGCGACCCACCAGCACCGCAGCCCGTCCCTTGCGAATGGGCGTGTCGAGATCGCCATCCTCCCACACGCCGTGGCGGACGCGAATATCCTTGCGCTCCTCCTCGGTGAGCGATTGCCCATCGAGGAACTTGGCAACAGGTGCGGGCACGGTGGGCGGCTCAACCGCCAAAGCCCACCCCGAAGCACAAGCCAGTGCCGCCGCCAATCCCAGAAGTGTTGTCGAACATTTGCGCAAGCGTGGCATCATTCGGTCTTTCATCGGTCGGTCGTGCCGGGCAACTTGGGATCGGCCGCAGGCGCCGATGGAATGGCGGG
>JAYVUC010000066.1:0-3980 GCA_043788295.1 Phycisphaerales bacterium | reverse complement strand
TGATGCTGCCGGTGAGGGCCTTACGGACGTCCTGGATGAGCGTGAAGAGATCGACCTGGATTCGGCCACAGGTGGGGCAGGCGATGAGATCGACGCCGATGCGAGTCTGGAGCCCGAGGGAGTAGAGGAGTTCGAGGCCGTCTTCGACTTCGTAGATCGGGTCGTTGGCGTAGGAGATGCGGATGGTGTCGCCGATGCCTTGGGTGAGGAGAGCGGAGAGGGCTGCGATGGAGCGGATGCAGCCGGTTTCTTTCGGCCCCGCGTGCGTGACGCCCAGGTGCAGCGGATGGTCGAAGCGTTTGGAGATTTCGGTGTACGCGTCGATGACCATGAGCGGGTCGATCGACTTCGCGCTGATGGTGATGTCGTAAAAATCGCGTTCGTAGAAGATATCGAGGTATTCTTCGAGCTTGGCGATCATGATGGCGAGCATGTAGCCATGCTTGCGGTCGCTGAAGACCGCGCCGAGTTCCTTCATCCGCTTTTGCTTGTCCTTGCGCTCGATGATGGAGCCTTCGTTGACGCCCACGCGAATGGGGATCTTGCGGGCTTTGCAGGCCTGGATCACGTCGATGACCTGGGCGCGGTCGGTGATGTTGCCCGGGTTGAGGCGGATTTTGTGTACGCCGGCATCGACGGCTTCCAGTGCCCGCTGGAAGTGGAAGTGAACATCGGCGACAATCGGCACATTGACTTGAGGCAGAATTTCACGCAGGGCGTCGGTGTCCTTTTTCTCGGGCACTGCGACGCGGACGATCTGGGCCCCTGCGGCAGCGAGCTTGTTGATCTCGCGGACGCAGGCGTCGACATCGTGCGTGTAGCCCGCGGCCATGGTTTGCACGGAGACGGGGGCGTCGCCGCCGATTTTGACGATACCGACTCGGGCATCGCCCACGGCGATCTGGCGTGTCAAGCGGCGATTGAATGCGGAGGTCATGCGGCGGAATCGTAGACGAGGGGCGAGAGCTATCGCGTTTGTACGAGGCTGGAGGCGGCAGGTTCGCTGAGGTCGATCTTGGTCGGCAGGGTGACGGGGCCCGGAAGCGGCTCGATGGCGGCCCGCCCGCCGGCATGCCCGATTGCGTCGATCCATTCGTCGATGCTGTAGACATCGGGAGCACCGGTAAACCAGGGGTCCAGCACCCAGGCCTGTCGCGGCGGCGGCGCGTCGAGCGGGTTCACGCAACGCAGGGCGAAGGGATCCCAGACCACGACGGCGTGATGCTCGCCCGACCGATCGAGGTAGAGATTGATGCCGCACGCCTGCCAGCCTTGCGAGCGAATGGTGGCGATGGTGCCCGCGAAGACGGCTTCCTGCCACTCCCAGCACAGGCCGCGGTGCGGGGAACCCGCGAGTTTGAGCACAGCATTTCCGACCCAACCGCTATGCCATGTTTCATCTGGTGCGGCACGGAGCATCTGCACGACGTGCGTGTAGCGATCGCAGATGCGCGTGAGCTGGCGAGGTGCAGCGGGGTTTGAGGCTTGGTACTGAGTGGGCGGGAGGGGTGTGGGGGCGATGCAACCCGGCAACGCGAGAAGTGCGAGGCCGGCGATGATGACGCGCGCAAGGTTCATTCGTTGGGCGTCCGGGGCGACCCGGAGTAGGCGTCTGTTCGATTCGAGGGGCGGTGGGCCGTGGCGAAGACGCCACGCAGGAGCCCAGGCTTGCGGTGGTAGAGCGGGTCGCCGGGCGTGAGGCCATCGACCTCGGGCGTGCGCCAGATGGTCATGGCCACGCCGGCAAGAATGAGGATGATCGCAACGAAGGCGAGCCCGAGCTGCGTGCTGATGCCCTCGGTGATGAGCGCGGGGCGATAGTGCTGGAGCCAGGTTTCCCCGACGTGCCCGGCCTTGCTCGCGACAAAGACGCCCAGCGGCATGAACCCGATCGCGATTGTGTTGACCACGGCCGAGACGCGGCCGCGCATGCTCTCGGTGCAAAGGTGCTGCATCGCGGCGTTTGTGGAGTTGAAACCCCACATCCAGAAGACGCCCACGAAGAAGAGGAAGGCGAGGCAGAGGACCATGCTGTCGGCGAGCGCGTAGGCGAGGATGAACGCGCCGCCGAGCATGACGGAAGTGGGGATGAAGTGGTGCATCGGGTACCACTTGGGTACGAGGCGCATGGCGAGGCCTCCCGAGACTGCACCGAGCCCCATGACGGCGGTGAAGAAGCCAAAGGCGGTCTCCTTGCCGCCATGGACGTCGCGGGAGACGAGGACCATGAGCGGCATCACCGGGGTGGCGAGGAGGGCAAAGGTGACGAGCGCGAGCATGACCGCGCGTGGACCCTTGTGCGTCCACACCCATCGCAAGGCCTCGAGGCTGCGGAAGAGGACGACACCGGGGTGTCGCCATGCGCCGCGCATCTCGGCGGGGGCGGGAGCATCGGGCGTGCGCCAGACGGCGAACATGACGATGCTGAACGTGACGGCGTTGAAGAGCAGGAGGGCTGCGGCCCCTGCGCCGGAGCCGCCGCTTGTCTCGGCGGGGGCATCTGTGCCCGCAGTGATATGCCGGGTGAACAGGGCCATGATGATGCCGGCGATGAGCGGGCCGATGGTGCGCCCGAAGTTGAATGAGATGCCGTTGAGCGTGATCGCCTGCGTCAGTTCGTCCTTGGGCACGAGCCGCGGCGTGAGCACCTGCCACGCGGGCATGTTGAACGGGACGGCGATGCCCTGGGCGAGGCACAGCGCGAGCAGCATCCAGCGATTGGCGTGCCCGGTGAAGGCGGCGGTCGCCATGACGACCGCGATCGCCATCATGGCACCTTGTGTGGCGACGAGCAGACTGCGGCGATTGACGCTGTCGGCGACGAGCCCGCCGTACATGCCAAGGAGGAGCGTGGGGCAGAGCTGCGCGACCGAGAGGTAGGCCATCCAGTCCTCGGCGCTCACGGTGGTGTCGTTGAGGGCTTTGACCTCCTCGGCGACGATCCACCGCACGGCGACAAACTCGAACCAGTTGCCGACGTATGAGCCGAAGGCGGCGAACCAGATGTTGCGGAAATGGGCGTGGCGGAGGACGCTGAGACCCCAGCCGCCGGACTTTCGGTCGGATTCTTGGCCCTGGGCTTCCTGGGGCCTGTTGCCCTCTCCCCCACCCGCCAACTCGAGCTCGGGCGCGTCGGCTTCGGGGTGGGCGGCGGGAGATGGAACGAACTCGGACATGATGCGGCGATGGTAGAGGGTGGACCGCCACCCCGGTAAAGATTCCGCTTTCACTGTGGCAAATCATCATGTTTCTGGTACCCTTTGCGTGCCCTGACCTCGTGTTCCTGTTCGCACCTCGTGCAACCACCGCCTGTTTCGGTTTCAACTCATGCTCTTCCCCTACACCGTCGACGTCCCCATGAAGCGCCTGCCGATCGCCACCTGGGTGATCATGGCGGCGACGATCGCGATCGGGTTTCCTTGCTGGCCGGATTTCGGCGGCTACCTCCACGGGTTTGTGCAGGACGCGAGCGGGGATCCGCCGTTTCTCATCCTGTGCCGGGGGTCACGCTTTGAAGCACCACAGCTCGTCGGAAACCTGTTCGGACACGCGGGGATCATCCACCTCCTGGGCAACATGTGGATTCTGTTTCTCTACGGCAACGCGGTGAACGCGAAGATCGGGCATATACCCTATGTGGTGCTGTACTTCGTAGTTGGCGTGCTGGAGAGCCTGGTGTGGCTGTGGCTTGGTGACGGGCCGGCGACGCTGGGGGCGTCGGGGGCGGTGATGGGAATGATCGGAGCGTTCGTCGTGCTTTATCCGCGCAACGACGTGTCGATCTTCTACACGTTCGGGCTGATCCGAATGGGCACGTTCGCCATCTCCGCGTACATCGTCATCGCGGTATATGTCGTGCTCGACCTTGTAGGGTTTCTGGGTGTCAAGGGCGATGGAACCAATCACCTGGCACACCTTGCGGGAGCGGGCTTTGGGTTTGCGTTCCTGGCGATCGGGGCGGCCACCGGTATCGTGCAAGC
>JAYVUC010000065.1:0-15304 GCA_043788295.1 Phycisphaerales bacterium | reverse complement strand
TGCTCTTCTTCATCGTTCCTGACCTCCTTGCAGAGGCCGGATTCTTCGCCGAAATGTCTCACTCAGACTGGATCAGGATTCGGGTTTGAGCGCAGCGGCCTCGTCGAGGTCCACCTGCCGCATCATCGGCACGTCGCGGCCAGAGGAGCCAAGGCCGCTTCCGCCGCCCGGCCGTTGAATCCCGCCTGGTGATAGACGTACCGCTCGCGCACCCAGCCGCCCGCAAGGGCCGACGGGCCCGAGCCCGTGGGGTATTTCCGCACCACGGCCACGACCCGCCACAGGTGGTCGTAGACCATGTAGTCCGTCGGCCGGCCGATGTACGAACCCGCGTCGGCGAGCGTCGCCCGGGTGCGGTGGCCCATGGCGTCGTAGGCGAACTTGGCCGCGTCCTGATACACCGGCACCGACACAGTGCCGACGTTCACCTCCACCCGCGTCAGCCGATTCAGCCCGTCGTACGTGTACCGATGCTTCCAGTCGGGTTGCAGGTTCCCGTTCTTCTCGTACGCCACCGCTCGCGTCGCAGTGACCGCTGTGTGGCCCGCGTTGTACTCCCGAATCTCACGCGTCTGGTTCGATGTGCCGAGGTGGGCGCCGAGGTTCACGTCCATCTCATGGCGATACTCGCCCGGTGCAAAGGATGCCCCCCAGTCGGCCCCGTTCATGCGGCTGCGGCCAATGGTGTTGCCTTCCTCATCGAAGTTCCAGGTGTCCTGACGTGCGATAGCCGGCGGCGTGAAAGTGCTCCCACCCACATTGCCCCACCCCGCGCCCGAGGTCTGTGTCACGCCCGCGCACTGCACGTCGTCGCCCCGGGCCCATTGGCCGACTCCCGCGCCCGAGGTCTGTGTCACGCCCGCGCACTGCATCTCGATCTGCGTGTCGCGGCGAGGATTGGAATAGTCGTCCTCCAGCAGGCCCGGATACGGGTACACGTCGTGCGGGTGCGCCAGCCGCTCGACGGGCGAACGCCCCGTATCTCGCGGCCACGGCTGACCGGTCCAGCTCGACGGGTTGCACGGCGACGAGGCCGGGTCGGCGACCCCCGCGCACCACTGCCAGTGATCCGCACGTCGAACCATCCACATCCAAACCCGGCTGCTGCGTCGGACTGTCAGGCCCGATCATCATCCCCAAAGGCCAATACTGCGCCTTCTCGTACCCAGGGGCCTGGAGGCCAGTCACCGCAAGGCGATCAATCCCGAAATACGCGTAGCTGGCGATCCGCTCGGTCGCCGTCGAGCCACTGCCGATGCGAACGCCCGTCACGCGGCCCATGATGTTGGCGAGATCGACGCCGCCCGAGCCGCCCGTCATGTTGGTCATGTTGGAGAAACTGCCGCTGGACCCAAGCCGGCTCTGCCACTGATAGGTCGGTGCGGCGTTGCCGGTGGCGACGATGGTGAAGATCGCGTTACCACTCGAACAGGCGTCTGGCTGGTGGGCTGGGTGGTGATCGAGACTGGAGTGACGCACTGGGCAAGGGCGGCACCAGGCAACCACGCCAAGGCCAGCATCATGACCATGCCCATGAGCGACCAGGAAGGCGTGCGACCCCACAGATGCGTGCCCGAGTGTGCATCAGAACCATCAGCCCAATGCAAATGGGTCACGAAAGCCATTCTAAACCCTCCAACGCCAACCCTCGCGAGAAGACCAACGCCAATAAGGGACCGACCCGAGCCATTGGCCCTGCGACCACGAACAGTGCCCTGTGTGAACGCACCAAATTGGGGCATCCTACAACGCGGCGACGCGATCCTGTCATGAGTATACGAAAAGCCTGCAAAGAACTCAAGATATTCGCTCTCGCGGTAGGGTTATGGTAGGGACTCCCGAGCGCGAGCCAGGCCAATGCGTCCGAAATTACCGTGATTCTCGCGGCAATTCGTGCTGCCGCCTGTTCACGAGGTTCTGCAGTTTCCTCGTGCCGGCTCGCGGGCCAGAGCTTTGGCCACAGCTCTTGGGCCAGATCAGTACTCTCGATCCGTGACGATCCCCGGCTGCGGCACGGGGTAGCGTCCATCGGCATCAGACGCCAGCGGCGAAGGCGACGTGAGGGTGAGCTCGGCCACTTGCGGGGCAAACTCGTGCTTGCAGTCGAGCATGTCCTGGAAGGTGATCTCGCGTCCGGTATGGGCGGCCATGCGTCCCATGCTGCACACCAAGGTGGTCTCGATGCCGTACTTGGCCTCGTTGTAGGGCTTGCCGTCGCGGATCGCCGCGATGAAGTCGTTCCACTCGTTCTGGTACGGATTCTTCTGTTCCTCATGGACCTGGGAGGTCCACACGAGGCTCTCCTTGCTGAAATCCCGGCGACTGTGGATGGAGGAAGGAAGCCCGCAGTCGCTGTTGCTGGACACAATCGCGGCACCTTTGGTGGCAAGCATGCAGCTGGAGAACTTCTCCTGGCAGCCGTCCATGTTCCGCCCATCGAACACCAGCTTGGCACCGTCGGCATACGTGTACTCAACCGCGTAGGAGTCGAAGTTCTGGTCGACGTATGGCAGGCCGCCTTTCTGCGTGCGGTAGTGGCGGCCGCCCAGCCCCACAGCCTTCACCGGCAATGCCCCCTTCATCCAGCAGAGCTGGTCGACGATGTGGATGAAGAAATCGTTGAACCCGCCCCCGCTGGCCCAGAGAAAGCTGTGGAAGCGCCGGAGCTGGTGCTCCAGATCGCTCACGCCTTCGGGCTTGGGGGTCGACCGGAAAGTGGCGATCTCCCCCTGCATCCGATAGCCGTACTGAGAGATGATCTCGCCCAGTGCGCCATCCTGCACGCGCTGGGCTAGCTCCTGCATCGCCCGGCTATGCCGCGACATGAGTCCCACCGCGACCCTGAGGTTTTTCCTGCCCGCCTGCGCGGCCAGATCGAGCATCCGCCGTCCGCTGGGCCCGTCGACACAGAGGGGCTTCTCCATGAAGATGTTCAGGCCCTTCTCGATCGCGTATGAGAAGTGAACCCATCGGAAGGCCGGGGGTGTCGCGAGGATGACCACATCGCCCGGTCTGAGGCAGTCCATCGCCTGCTTGTACGCGCCAAAGCCGGTGAAACGGCGCTCGGGCGGCACGTCGACCGATGCAGCCACGCTCTCTTTTTCGTTAGACTCGGTGAGCGCGTCGTGGCACTTCTTGAGTCGATCCTCGAACACGTCGGCCATCGCGACCAGCCGCATCGGGCCCCGCGGTACCGACAGCGCGTTGGTTGCGGCGCCGCCCCCGCGAGAGCCGCTCCCGACCAGCGCCACCTTAATGGTCTCGTCGCCACCGCGATGCACCCCCCCCACCCCTGCCAGAGCGTGTCCCGCCAGCAGCGTGGCCGCGGCGAATCCGGTGGTGTCGGTAAGGAACTCGCGGCGTGTGCTTGGCCTGCTCATGACTCTCCTCGTTGTGCTGCTTGCATCGTCGGTCGGCCCCGCGCCGAGACTTCGCTGGTGCTCATTCAAGCCACATAGTAACTTGTTATCTCGCGCGGTGCAGGGCATCCTTCCGCAGGGAGAGAATCACGGGTTCGTGCGGGCGGGTTCGGTATCTCGGCCCGCTCGTTGTCGATGGCGGAGTGGTGCTGCGCATCCACTATTGAAAAAAACGCCCTCGGGCCGCAAACCCGGGGGTTGTCGTTTTTGGGAGAGTCCCTGGCACGGCATTCGGCATTCGGGGCCTATTTGTCGCGGGCTGATGGGAGCTTCGCCTTCCACTCGACCGCCTTGGCGTCGTATCCCTTGCCCGGCTCGGCCTTGTCCCACGACTCGTAGAACGAGACCAGCTGCTCAACGGCGGCCTTGTATCGCCCCGGGGGCACGCCTTGGGTGCTCGCAAGAATGCGCTCGGCTGAAACAAACTCGGCCTGGGCGTCGTCGAAGCGGTTCATTTTGGCGAGCGCGCGGGCGAGCCCGACCCGCGCGCTGCCACACAGCCAGTGGTCCTTGCCCTGCGTGCGCTCGTAGGCCGCGATGGCCTCTCGAAAGAGCGCCTCGGCCTCGGGCAGCTTGTCCAGAGTGCGGAGTGCGCCGCCCAGATCCTGCATCGACTGGAGTGTATCGGGATGATCGGCGATCAGGACGCGGCGGCGGGCGTCGAGCGCCTCGCGCAGAAGCGGCTCGGCTTCTGCCGTCTTGTTCTGGGCCTGGAGGAGCCTTGCCACAGAGCCCATGATGCTGATTGTGCCTGGGTGGTCGTTGCCCTGAACGCGGCGGGATTTCTCCAGGGCCGTGCGGAGGAGCGGTTCGGCCTCGTCGAGCCTTCCCAGCGAGCGCAGCAGCCCGCCAAGGTTGTTGGTCCAGATGAGCACGTCGGGGTGGTCTTCGCCAAGGCCTTTGCGGCCTTTCTCGTAGGCCTCGCGCCAGAATGGCTCGGCCTGGGCGGGTTTGCCCTGCTCGATCAGTAAATAGCCATAGGTGTTGATGGCAACCAGCGTGGTGCGATGATCCTCGCCCATAACCCGTCGATCCGTGTCCATCGCTTCCCGCAGGTAAGGCGCGGCCTCTGCGGCCTTGCCCTGCGCTCGCAGATTGTTCCCGAGATTGCCGACGGCCCGTAGCGTGATGGGGTGCTCGCTCCCAAGCGTGCGGCGGCCTTTGTCCAAGCACTCGCGGTAGAGCGGCTCGGCCTGGGCGGTCTTGCCCTGCGCTTCGAGCACCGACGCCACGTTGTTGATGGCGTTGAGGGTCATCCAGTGTTCCTCGCCCAGCGCACGCCGCGCTCTTTCGAGGGTCTCGGACAGGTAACGCTCCGCTTCGGTTGACTTGCCCATGCGCTGGAGAAGAAAGCCGTAGTTGTTGATGCTGGCGATGGTGTCGCGGTGGTCCTCGCCCTTGATGCGTCTCGCGCCGTCCATCGTCTCGCGCACCAGGGGCTCGGCAGCCTCGGACTTCCCCATCTCATCAAGCAACAACCCCATGCTCCCGACGCAATTGAGCGTTTCGTGATCGTCGTTGCCCAGCAGGCGTCGGCTGCTCTCCATCGCCTCGCGCAAGAGCGGCTCGGCCTGGTCAAACTTGTTCAGGTCTTGCAGCACCCGACCCATGTACTGGATCGAATCGAGCGTCGCCGGGTCGTCGCTGCCCAGCGTGGCTCGGCGCGAGTCGAGGGCCTCACGAAAGAGCGGCTCGGCCTGCTCGGGCTTGCCCTGCGACTGGAGCAGACGCCCCATGAGGCCGATCGACTCCATCGTGCCGGGATGATGGTTTCCCAGCTCGCGGCGGCGCGTCGCCAGGGCTTTTTCCTGCAACGGGAGCGCGTCGTCGTAGCGGCCCAGCGTGCGGTAGAGCCCGGCGAGCGTCTGTTCGAGCGCCGCTTCGACCACCGGCTGGGCTTTGAACTGCTCGTGGACGGCGATGATGGCGGGTTTGAGGATCGTGCGATCGATCATGTCGAGCGCGGTGTCGGTCGCGTTGGCACGCAGAAGTTCCTGGCCGAACGTGGCGACCCGCTCGCTGCGCTGGGCTTCGGGCTCGCCGCTCTTGGCGAGAGCAGCCGCGTATCGCGCCTGGATGTCCGCCATGAGCCGCACGCCCGCGTCGGTCGCGTCGATCTCACCGAGCATCTTGGACTGGAACTCGGAGACCTTGGCAAGCTCCTGGGCTCGCGTCTTGGTCTCGATCTCCGCCGCGACGGCGCGGTCACGCTGATCGCGGGCGGCGGTTGCCTGCCACGCGAAAGCGACAATGCCGATGAGGAGCGCGGCGGCGACGGCCCCGGCCGCCGACACGACGCCCTTGTTGCGGCGAACGAGCTTCTTGAGTTTGTACGCCGAGCTAGGCGGGGCTGCGACGACAGCCTCGCCGCTGAGGTAGCGGCGGATGTCGGCACCGAGCCCGTTGGCGGTTTCGTAACGCCGCGAGCGGTCTTTTTCGAGGGCCTTCATAACGATCCAGTCGAGCTCGCCCCGCACGATCAGGCCGAGCTTGCGGGGCTCGGTCCTGCGGCTGGCGGCGACGCTGACGGCGGTGTCAACGGAGGTGGCCAGACGTGCGGATGGATTGGGCGGATCGACCTCGCGGATGATCCGCTGAATCTCGCCGTACGCGGCCGAGCGGAGCTCTTTGCTGCTAAATGGCGTGCTGCCCGTGAGCAGCTCGTAGAGCAGGACGCCAAGCGCGTAGACGTCGGTTCGTGTGTCGATATCGAGATTGCCCTCGGCCTGCTCTGGGCTCATGTACTCGGGCGTGCCGATGAGCTGCTTGTGCTCGGTGAAGAGCGTGCGTTCGGTGAGCTTGCTCGCCGTCGCCTTGGCGACTCCGAAGTCGATGACCTTGGCCGTGGGCTTGCTGTCCTGGCTTGAGACGAGGATGTTGCTGGGCTTGATATCGCGGTGGATGATGCCCTTGGTGTGGGCGTGCTGGACGGCGGTGCAGATCTGGTCGAAGAGTTCGAGCCGCTCGCCGATCGAGAGGTTGTTCTTGTCGCAATAGTCGGTGACGGGCTCGCCCTTGACCAGTTCCATCACGAAGTAAGGCCGGCCCGAATCGGTCGCCCCGGCGTCGAAGACCTTGGCGATGTTTGGATGGTCCATCATCGCCAGGGCCTGACGCTCCTGCTCGAAACGCGCGACGACCTCGCGGGTGTCCATGCCGAGTTTGATGATCTTGAGCGCGACGCGGCGTTTCACCGGTTCGGATTGCTCTGCGAGGAAGACCGTCCCGAACCCGCCCTCGCCGATGGACTCAAGGAGCGTGTAGTGCCCGATCTTCGTGCCCGGGCGTTCACGATTGGCGGCGGCCTTTACGACCGCCGCATTCCACGCCGGGTATGTCGCGCCATCACCCACCACTGCACCTGCGGGGACCGCAGAAGGGACGCCAACGGTGGGCTTGCCCATGAACTCGCCGGCCTCGTGCTCGGCGCGCAGGAGGGCCTCCACCTCGGCGCGGAGTGCCGCGTCCTCGCCACAGACGCGCGTCAGGGCGGTCTGGCATGCATCGGGCGGAAGGTCCGCGACTTCCATGAACACCTGACGCACACGCTGTTTCGCATCACCCATCGGTCACCTCACAAGCCGTCCCAAAGACCCCGGTACAGCACCGCCCGAGCGTAGTTCCACACTCGCGCCGCTGTTCGTGCTGAAATGCCCAGCGCCTCGGCGGTTTGTTCCACACTCAGCCCCGCATAGAACCGAAGCCGAACAACGGCGGCGGCCTCGGCATCTTCAGCCTCCAAGCGTTCGACAGCGGCATCCACTGCCACGATTTGCTCAGAATCTGCGTCCAGCAATGCCGCGATATCGCCGATTTCGGTCAACGCGCGGGCACCCCCACCGCGACGGGCGCGGGTTCGAGCGTGGTCGAGGAGGATGCGCCGGATCGCCTGGGCGGCGGCGGCGTAGAAATGCCCTCGGCCCGCCCACGCAACCTCGCGCGGCCCGATGAGTCTGAGGTACGCCTCATGCACAAGCGCGGTTGCCGAAAGTGAGTGTCCAGGCCGCTCACTGGCAAGGTGCAGCTGGGCGGCCTTGCGGAGCTGCTCGTAGACCAGCGGCAGCAGACGATCGGCGGCGTCACGATCGCCGCCAGCTGCGGCGGCCATGAGGAGCGTGGCGTCATTGGGATTGGGCGGGTGCGAGGGCAAGTCCGGACGGTAACGAAATGGGCGAGGCACGACAGGTATGATGAAGCATCGCTCAGCGATTCGATACTGACACGCGAGCAGTGGACACGCTTGGCGTAGCGGACCATTGGTAGAGCCGCTCGGCAGCTGTCGCCAACGCCTTGGTCGGGTCGGGGAGATTCTTGAACCACGCGCGATCGAACTCGTGCGAGACCCAGCCTTCGTAGCCCATGGTTGACGCGGCCTGGATCACGCCCTTGCAGGGGACCGAGCCATCACCCAGGATGCACGGCTTGCCGCCGGCAAGATCCTTGAGTTTGAGAAGCAGAAGGCGATCGGAGAGGGCGTTGAAGCCGTAGGTCGGGTTGTCGCCCGCGGCGTGGGCGGTCGCGATGTTGTACGCGGCGCCGAGGAAGGGGTGGTCGGCGGCATCGAGGAGTTCGGCGAGTGCGGCGGCGGTGGCGAATGAGCCGCCGTTTTCCACGGCGACGCGAACCTGGCGTGCGCGACCGGCGTCGGCGACTTGCAGCAGGCGAGAGGCGATGCGGTCGATCGCGGAGACTTTGCGTTCGCGCGGGGAATACTCGAAGCCAAAGACGCGGATCATCGGGCACCCAAGATCGGCGGCAAGCTCGACCATCGCCTTGGCCTCGCGCGCAGAGCGGTTGTGATCGCTGATGGCCCAGCCGATGATGGGCGGCTCGACCTGCGCGTCGAACCGGCACGAGGTTGAAAGACAGCAGGGCACCGCGCCCGCGCCGCGAAGGATCGACTGGAGTTTGGCTGGTGACGTGAGGGCGGGTTCGCACGCGAGCCCCGCGCCCGCGTGGCCCATCGTGCGAAGCTCAACCCCGACGTAGCCCGCGCTCTGGGCGAGTGCGGCGACACGGTCGAGCGTCCAGTCGGGGCAGGCAACGGTGCTGAATGCGAACTTCATGGGCGATCCTAGCGAGTCGAGCGTGCGAGAGAGATATCGGGGCGGCATCCTACCCGCTCCCATACCGGCGTCAAACAACCACCCGAATGAATGGGCGCTCAAAGCCCGAGCCGTGCCCACGAGTCCGGGAACTTCCGCGGCACTCGGGAAGTCTGATCCGGTATCGGTTGCGGGTCGATAGAAGAGGTGCATCCATGAACCGCTTTGTGCGTCATCTCGGGTTTCTGGGCCTGTTGGCGGTGTTCGCCGGGGGCTGCTCCGCGACGTTCACCGAGCGCAATGAGTATGTGCTGGTCCACAGCATGAGCATCGTGCCGACCACGGTGCCCGAGTCGGACCTGGCACAGGCTCCGGTGATCGGCGTGGCGACGTTTAGCAAGCCGATCTACGCCCGGCTCTCGCCCCGAGGGATCGCCAGCGACGCGGCTGATGCGAGCGATCTGGACCAGTGATGCTCGATACGAACGGCGGGTGTATGCTGCCCGCCTATGGCCGAGCCAACACCCAATATCTCCGGTTCACCAGGCACCCCCAACCCACACGCTGGTAGCACAGGAAGTGCCTTTGACCCAGGGACCAAGACGGACCTGAAAGGGCAGCTCGACTATTCTGGCTATCTGGCTCTGGAGGAGTTGTTGAAGTGTCAGCGAACGCTCTCGGTGCCGCAGCACCATGATGAGCTGCTGTTCATCATCCAGCACCAGACGACCGAGCTGTGGTTCAAGCTGGTGATCCACGAGCTGCGAGAATCGCTTCGGCTCATAGCGGCGGACCAGCTCGAGAACAGCTTCAAGGTGCTCGCACGGGTGAAGCACATCCAGCAGCAGCTCCTGGGGCAGTGGTCGGTGCTGGCGACACTCACTCCAAGCGAGTATGTGCAGTTCCGGCATGTGCTGGGGCCGGCGAGCGGGATTCAGTCGGTGCAGAACCGCCTGATCGAGTTCATGCTGGGGCACAAGGACGAGCAGATGCTGGCGATCTTCCGGCACGATTCCGTGGCGTACACGGAGCTTTCGAGTGCGTACCACGCGCCGAGCCTCTACGACGAGTTTCTGCACTATCTCTCGCGTCGCGGCCTGCCCGTGCCGGCAGAGGTGCTCGCACGCGACGTGACGCACAGGCATGTCTCGCACCCGGGTGTGGTCGCGGTGTTCAAGACGATCTACGAGCAACCCGAGGCGTGGTGGGACGCGTATGAAATGGCTGAGAAGCTGATGGATATCGATGAGGCACAGACTCTCTGGCGCTTCCGGCACGTCAAAGTTGTGCAGCGGGTGATCGGGTTCAAGCGAGGCACGGGCGGCACTGCGGGCGTCAGCTACCTGAAAAACATCGTCGATGACGCGTTCTTTCCAGAGCTCTGGGACGTGCGGACCGAGATCCAGGAATATCGCCCCGGCGCCTAAAGCCTGCGAGAGCGTTTTGGGGTCTTTGACGAGTTCGCGTCAAAAAGAAAGAAGCCCACGCGAAAGGTCGCGTGGGCTTCGGTGTTTCATGGGCTCTGGACCGCGACTTACTTGTAGAAGTTGGTCGTCTCGGTCTTGATCAGCGTACGGGTGATCTCGTTGGACTTGGCCTCGGCCTTGACCTGGACCTGGCCCTCGCCCACAGCCTTGACCACGATCTTGTACGTCCTGGACTCATTGGCGTTGAGGACGGGGATGGCCGGGAAGCTGACGACGAGGCCGTTGGCCGTGCCGCCGTTGTCGGCGCTGACGAACTGCATGAGCTTGGCGTCATCGAGCGTGCAGGTGAGCTGCGCGTTGGTGAGCTTCTCGGTCTTGCTCTGGTTGGTGATGGTGAGCGTGTACGTCGTCGTGCCGCCGATCGCGACGGGGTCGGGATCGTCAAAGCCGTTGAGAAGCATCGCAGGGATGCCCTTGACGTTGATCTGGCATGTCGTGCTCGCGGGCGCGGCACAGCGGCAAGCGACATTCGCCGTGACCGACGCGAGTGACGTGGGCTTGATGGTCATGCTGACGGTGCGGGTCTGGCCCGGGCCAACAGCACCGAGCTTCCATGAGACCGCGTTGCCGGCGGCGGCGCCCATGTTGTCGGCGCTGACGAAGGTCGCTCCGGCGGGCACGTTGGCCGAAACCACCGCGTCCGCACATGCGGCGTCGCCCGTGTTCTTGACCTCAAACGTAAAGGTCGCGTCACGTCCCAGCACGATCGTGTCGGCACTGGTCTTGCAGGAGATCGCCAGCACGGGCTGACGAACGACCGTCGTCACCGTCTGCGACTCAGCCTTCAGGTTACCATCGGCCGAGGCGGAAGCCTTGTTGTCATACTTGCCGGTCTTGGCTGCTTTGAGGGCGATCGGAGGGAGCTTGCTGCTCTCGCCCGCGCCGAGCTTGGCGATCGTGGTCTCGAAGACCGACTTGCCGTCCATGGTCATCAGACCAGCGGGCAGGTTGTCGACGATCTTGATGTTGGTCGCCGGGCCCGTGCCCGAGTTCTTGACCTCAAGGTTCATGGTGATTGGGTCGCAGCCCAGGATGGACTCGGGCGTGATGGACTTGCTGATGGCGAGCGCGGGCTGCACGATGCGGGTCGCCACGCACAGGGGCAGCGTGTAGCTGACCGTCGCACAGTTGGTGAGGATGCCCGAACCGGCTGCGGTGCCGCTGATCGTGATGTTCTTGACCTCGCCGGGGCTCATGGTGCCCAGGCCGAAGGTGTAGTGCTTGCCATCGACCGTGCCCTTGGGATTCGAGCCCGTCATCTTGAAACCGCTGTCCATGGTGTCGGCGACGACGACGTTCTCCACAGCCGAACTGGCCATGTTGGTGACTTTGAGCGTGTAGTCGAAAGCCTGACCAACTGACACCTCGGCCGGGGCGATCTTCTCAACCGCGATGGCGGAGCTGTCGGCCCGTCCCGTGGGGAAGTATTGCCGGGCGCTGTTGCCGGCTGACGGAGCGGGAGCGGCCGCCTTGGGCGCCGCCTCGGCGGGCTTGGACATTGCGGGCTCCGCCGCTGCCTTGTGCTGGTTTGCGCAACCCGAGGCAACCAGGATGGCGGCAGCCGCCCCCATCGCACCGATCGCCAAACGACCCATCCATAGACCACGATTGTTCTTCATCTGAGGTACCTTTCGTCATCGCCCCCGCCAGACCCGACGTGGGGAATAGTTCATTCGGACACAGGCACCGCCGCCCATCATCCGCACTTTCGCTCGCTGCCGATCACCGAACCCCGGGCAAACAAAGTCGTGCTCAAGATCCCGGAAATTGGTTCCAAGTATAGCCACCGATAACACCAAGTCATCGACACTGAAAGGCCGCCTGTTTGGAACATGCAAGGCTCCACACTCAGGGGTTCGAAGGCGGAATCTCGACCCAGTGGTGTTCCATGTGCCGAACGATGGCGCCGGTAGTGAGGTAAATCACCTGCTCGGCAATATTCGAGCAGTGGTCGGCGATCAGCTCGCACTGGCTTGCAATCTCGTGCAGGCGAAAGGCGAAATCGACGCTCATCGTGCCACGGGCGATCTTTTGCTCTGCGTCCTTGAGGATCGCACGTTTGAACGCTGTCACCGCGTGCTGGCTCTGGAGAACCACCTTCGCCATCGCGGCGTCGTTGCGGGCTACTGCGCTGTTCGTGTCGCGGAGGATGCCGATCACGCTGTTGGCCATCACGACAAACGTGTCGGGGCATCCGCCCTTGCCGTTGCGGCCACCTGTTGGACCGGTACTCGCGGTATCGCCCCGGACGACGAGTTCGGCGACATCAACCCCCGCGTCGGCGATGCGTTCGAGCTCGTTGTTGATTTTGGCGAGCATCAGGACTTCGCGGAGGCGTTCGGCGCCTAGCGTCGCGCCGGATTCCCCACTTTGCCCGCCCCCGATCGCGTCGGTCAGAAGCTGCACACAGGCCCTTTCGATCGCAACGTCGGCCGAGTCGATCTCGTCGTCGGCTTTGGCAACCGCGGCTGCCTTCGCAGCCTCGCCCGAGAAAATCGCGTCGAATGACGCCTCAACGATCGCCAGCACGCGCCGGCCCTGAGCGATGAGTTCGCCCTTGAGCTGCCCCGCCTGCGAGATGAATGCGTCGGTCGTCGTTGGCATCAAGTTGATCCGTCACCACCGGAATCGTGCAGAGAAAGCATACCCCGGCTGCCCATTCCCAGCCCGCTGGCCCGACCCCGCACCTATATTTCGGCCCGTTGACCCCTCGTGCTACATGCGCATCCCCGAATTGACCACCACCCCACCGCTCTGATCCAACCAGGAACCCCTCCCATGGCATACGACATCATCTCGGTCAAGGCCCGCCAAGTCCTCGATTCCCGCGGGAATCCCACGCTCGAGGCCGATGTGACGCTCGACTCGGGCTTCACCGGGCGGGCTGCGGTGCCCAGCGGAGCCTCCACGGGCGAGCATGAGGCTGTCGAACTGCGTGACGGCGACGCCAAGATGTACCTGGGCAAGTCGGTCACCCGCGCGGTCGCCAACGTGAACAAGCGCATCGCCCCCGAAATCCTGGGCATGGACGCGAGCCAGCAGGAAGTTCTCGACGCCCGGCTCTGCTCGATCGACGGCACGCCCAATAAAGCCAACCTCGGCGCGAACGCGATCCTCGCGGTGAGCCTCGCGGCGGCGAAGGCAGCGGCCGAGGCGAGCGGGCTGCCCCTCTACCGCTATCTGGGCGGGCCCAAGGCCAAGGTGCTGCCTTGCCCGATGTTCAATATCTTGAACGGCGGCAAGCACGCCGACAGCAACGTCGATTTCCAGGAGTTCATGGTGCAACCCTGGGGCATGGACACGTTCGAGGAGGCTCTGCGGGCGGGCGTTGAGATCTATCACGCGCTCAAGAGAGTGCTGCACACCAAGCACATGGCAACGGCGGTGGGCGATGAGGGCGGATTTGCTCCGGACCTCAAGACCAACGAGGATGCGCTGAAGCTCATCGAAGAGGCGGTGGGCAAGGCGGGGTACAAGTGGGGCGAGCAGATTTTCGTCGCGCTCGATCCCGCGACCAGCGAGTGCTGGAACGAGGCGGCGGCCGATGGGAAGACGGGTTACAAGATGTTCAAGAGCACCAAGGAAGTGCTGAGCAGCGACCAGATGATCGACATGTGGGCGAGCTGGGCCAAGAAGTACCCGATCAGGTCGATCGAGGACGGGCTGGCGGAGAACGACTGGGCCGGGTGGCAGAAGTTGACGGCCACGCTGGGCGAGAAGGTGCAGATCGTGGGCGATGACCTCTTCGTGACCAACAAGAAGTTTCTGGCCAAGGGGATCGACTATCCCGGCGGAGCATGTGCGAACGCGATTCTCGTGAAGGTCAACCAGATCGGGACGCTCAGCGAAACCTTCGACGCGGTCGAACTGGCGATGCGGAGCCGCTATTCGGCGATTTTGAGTCACCGCAGCGGCGAGACCGAGGACGCGACCATTGCGGACATCGCCGTGGCGACCAACTGCGGCCAGATCAAGACAGGCGCGCCGTGCCGCAGCGACCGCAACGCCAAGTACAACCAGCTTCTGCGGATCGCTGAGGATTTGGGAAGCAGCGCGGTGTTTGGGGGGAAGACCTGGTGGAGGAAGTAGGATCGATTCCAGCCTGATGGGCCGTGCTGTCTGCGATAGGCTGAACGCGTGAGAACTGCCCTACCACCCCGCGTCCTTTCGAGCGGAGACTGCGATGACGAAAAAAACTGAAGCCGAACTCGTCGAGAAAGCAATACAGCAAGTAAAGGCCTCAAACTTTGGCCCTTTAAAGATTTCCGACGTCAAGTACGAGTTTGGAGTCGATGTGTCTGGTGATCCTGCGATCTTTGCGACGGTCGTCTTTGAGGCAGGGATCGCGGAATCCGATTGGGTTTCAGAGAAACTCGATCCCGTATCAGCTAGGGTCAGGAAAGAACTTGAAGATGCTGGCGTGGATCGCTGGCCATACGTCCGGTTTGTCGACATCGAGGACATGAGGCAGGCGAGCGAATGAACGCTCAACCCTATGTCAATGGGCTCATCGAACAGGCCAGGCACTCGTGATACGCGAAGACCAGGGACCTCCCAAACAGTCGAGCCTTCGACGGGCTGTATCGGCGGCGTACTACGCGGTCTTTCATCAGATCATCGATCAGGTCATCCGATCCATACTGTCTGGTCCAAATGCGACAGGAGGGATTGGCGATCGGCTGCGGCGTACAGTGAGGCACGCTTCGGTACTGAAGGCTTCCAAGAGCTCCCTAAACAGTCCCCAGAACGCCTCGGAAGCCGTGAAGCAGATGCGGTCAGACGGCACGAGCCAGCCCGACTTTGATCCACTTGTGGTTTCCGTCAGCCAGACCGTCTCAGACCTCCAGAACGAACGGCATCGCGCTGACTACGACCTGTCCTCAGCGTTCACGCGTCGAGAGGCCCGTCGGCTGGTCAGCGATGCAAGAACGACTGTCGAGGAGATTCGAAATCTTAACGTGACCAAAGCTGACCCGATGATTTACCTGTTGATGTGTCTGTTGGGGGACTCGATTACAAAGAATCAGTGACCCGCCGCGACCGCACACGCAACTCGCGCCCCTGTGAGTGGCACGAACGAGAACTCCCTTTGCCCTTCGACGTTGTCGAAGTTTGGACTCTCGCACCTTGGCGATTGTGGCTGCGCGGAGTCGGCGTCACGTTCGCTATCTCCTGCGGGAGGCCTAGCCATGAAATCGTGAATGGCCCGGGGAATTGCGGACGCTGCACTGGCAGCATCTGAGCGTGTGCTCGCGGTCGATGCGATAGCTCAGAAAGGTCGATCGTCATTGTCCCGAGTGTGGGGGAAATCCGTGCGAGTGACAACAAGCGGCACGTACAGCAGCCGGGCAGA
>JAYVUC010000064.1:0-5590 GCA_043788295.1 Phycisphaerales bacterium | reverse complement strand
GCAGGACCATGATGGGGATGGTCCAGAAAATCACGCCATGCCAGTTGCCGCCTCGGACGCCAAAGACGACGTAGCAGGCGAGGGTGAAGACCGCAACCTGCATTGCTGTAAAGAGCAGTCCTGCCGCGTACTTGGTCAGGAAGAGCCGAACTCGTGAGATCGGCTTGGCGAGCATGAGTTCGATCGAGCCGCCCGAGACGAGATCGGGAAACATGCTGCCCGTGGACACCAGGCCCAGAATGACCGCGCCCCACGCGAGCCAGAACGGGATGCCGATGGTGGCGAAAACGAATCGATAGAACCGATCCGGCGGCAACGTGAGGCTTGTAAAGACAGGCTGCTCGATCGTCCACTTCAAGAATTGAATCCCCTTGGGGTTCACGCCAAAGCACGCGAACACCGCCACAACGAACAGCGAAATCCCGATCGCAAGCCAGAAAAGCTTGCGGCTCGAAAGCTCGCGATACGCATCAACGAATAATGCCCAGGTCTGGATCATCGTGCGGCCCCCTTCTTCTTCATCTCCGCGCCGGGTGTCATCGTGTTCCCCTCCTTGTCGATGATCGCCTCCATAAACAGGTCCTCGAGCGACGGCCTGAATGGTTTGACGAGCTTGATCTCGTGCCCGGCCCGCCGGATCGTGTCGAGGATCGGCTGTACGACCGCCGGATCGTCGCCCCGAACGTGAATCATGCCGCCGCGAACAACGACCGCCGCACCGGTGCTCGTCAGGCTCCGGCAACCCTCCCAGCCTTTGGTAACCTCGCCGGTCCAGGGTGTGCTCATCGCGTCGATGATGCCCGATAGCACCGGCTGGGTCGCGGCGGGGTCGCCGACGATCTCGAGCTCGTACTGCCGGCGATCGCGTGTCAATTCGTCGATCGAGCCCTGCCGCGCGACCTGCCCCTTGACCAGAATCGCGACGCGGTCGCAGACCATCTCCAGCTCGCTGAGCAAGTGGCTGTTGAGGAAAACCGTTCGCCCGTCGGCCTTGAGCCGCTGCACCATCTCGCGGATGTCGCGGCGGCCGATGGGATCCACGCCGTCGGTCGGCTCGTCCAGGATGATGAGATCGGGGCTGTTCACCAGTGCCTGAGCGATGCCGACGCGCTGCCGCATGCCCTTGGAGTACGTGCCCACGCGGCGATCGCACCAACTCGTCATGCCGACGAAGTCGATGAGCTCCGCAGCCTTGGCCTTGCGCCTGGCCCGCGGCACGCCGCTCATCGCCCCGAAAAACTCGACGACCTGCCTGCCCGTGAGGTATTCCGGGAAGCGGTGGTGCTCGGGCAGGTAGCCCACGCGGGCGAGCGTGGACTTTCGCCCCACGGGTGCGCCCAGCACGTGCCCGCCCACGGTGGTGGGGCGGATGACGGTCGTGATGATCTTGACGAGGGTGGACTTGCCCGCGCCGTTGGGGCCAAGAAGGCCAAAAACCTCGCCGGCCGCCACGCGCATGTCGATGCCAGCCAGGGCGCGGATCTTGCCCTTATAGATCTTCGAGACGTTCTGGACATCAAGTGCCCAGGGAGTAGTGGCATTCATCGGTGATCCTTGGGAACTGGTGGTCTCTGGGCCACGATGTGGAATACATGCCAGTGCTTTGGATGTCGCTCCGCGTCGCTGCCGTCCTTCTCGCTCTCGTCGAACTGTACTCGGGAAAGCCCTTCGAGCATTTCTTGTACCTGCTCGCGGGTGAAGTGGCTGCGGCCGGGAATCGTCGCCCAGGAATCTTGCGGGCCGAAAAACTGCCCGGCGAAATAGCCGCCCGGTGCGATTGACGACCGAATCCAGGACCACGAGGCACCAAAGAGCGAAGGATGCACGAACGGAAGCGAGAACGAGGCATTGACGATGTCGAAGCGCGTGGTGTTTCGTGAGCCGGGGCGTGTCGCCCCGGTTCCATGCCCTTCAACGTCCTCGATTCCCATCTTCAGTATCTCGACGCGATCGACATCGTTGGGGCGGACCGATTCTCGAATGCGCCGCGCCGCGTCTGGATGGGGGTCTACGCACACGACCTGAAATCGGCGACGGAGAAGTTCCCGTGTGTCGCGGCCCTCGCCCGCGCCAAGGTCCAGCGCCCATCGCTCCCCCACGCTCGCGGCTCTGGTTGTGCTGTCTCGTTCCCACTCGTCCAGTGCTCGCACAAGCGTCTCGCGGGGCGGTTTGCCCGCAACAGCGTCGTAATACGTCGTCCAGTCTCGATCACCCCAGGGATTTGTCATACTGTGCGGACAATGTACGCCAACCTACGCGACTTCGTGGATGCACTTGAACGCACCGGCGAGCTGAAACGCGTGGCCTCCACCGTCTCGCCCATCCTCGAAATCACAGAAATCGCCGATCGCCAGAGCAAGAGCAAGGCACCATCGCTCCCGCACGAATCAACGCGGCGTACAGACCCGCGCTTCTGCGATCGCGGCGGGCACGCCGTGCTCTTCGAGAACGTCGAGGGCTCGGACATTCCCGTGCTCATCAACGCGTGGGGAAGTTACCGCCGCGTCGAAATGGCCCTGGGCTGCCCAGCAGGCCTCGAATCGATCGCCGCACGCATCGCCGAACTCGTCAAGCCCGAGCCGCTGCGGTCGCTGGGCGAAGCCTGGTCCAAACTCCGCCAGTTGCTCCCACTCTTGCGAATCCCGCCCAAACGCCGCAAGGGCAGCGGCATCTGCCAGCAGATCGTCACGACCGGCGACGCCGTCGATCTCACGCGCCTCCCGCTCATCCGCTGTTGGCCTCACGACGGTGATTACGCGGCTCTGGGTTACCCGCCCGGAATCAACGACGACGTACCGGGGCTCGGTAGCGGCCCCGAATGGGAGACGAGCTTTCGCGGCCGCTACATCACCCTCGGCGGCATCCACACCATCCACGCGAGCGACGAGGGAAACCCCAGGCCCGCGAGCCACAACATCGGAATGTACCGCGTGCAACTGCTCGGCAAACAGCGCATGGCGATGCACTGGCACATGCACCACGACGGCGCACGCCATTGGCGGTCGTGGAAGGCCAAGGGCAAGCCCATGCCCGTCGCAATCGTGCTGGGCGGCGAGAGCGTGATGCCGTACGCAGCCACCGCGCCGCTACCGCCGGGGATCAGCGAGCTGATGCTCGCGGGCTTCCTGAACCAGCGCGGCATCCCCATGGTGATGGGCAAGACCGTGCCCGTGTGGGTGCCAGGGAACGCCGAGATCGTGATCGAGGGGTTTGTGAGCCCCGAGGCGGGAAATGTCGGCTGGGAGCCACGCAGCACTCAGCACTCAGCACTCAACACTTCCCCCCTCGGCCCCGGAGCCGTGCTCGAAGGGCCGTTCGGGGACCACACTGGGTTCTACTCGATGCCGGATCGGTATCCAATCCTCGACGTGACAGCCATCACGCACCGGCGCGATCCGATCTATCCCACAACCGTCGTGGGTCTGCCGCCACAGGAGGATTATTTCCTGGGCAAGGCGACCGAGCGGATTTTCCTGCCGCTGCTCAAGACGCTGATCCACGACATCGAGGACTACGACCTGCCGATCTTCGGCGCGTTCCACAACTGCGCATTCGTCAAGGTGAAAAAGGAATACCCGTTCCAGGCTCGACGCGTGATGCACAGCATCTGGGGCGCGGGTCAGATGGCCTGGACCAAATCCATATTCGTCGTGGACAAGGATGTTGATGTTCACGATCACCTCGCCGTCCTGCGGGCCGCGTCGGAGCATTGCGCGCCGGGCCGCGACGTCGAATCGGTGAACGGCCCCGTCGATATTCTCGATCACGCCGCGCCGCGGCTTGGCGTGGGCATGAAAATCGGCTTCGACTGCACGCGAAAGATTTCTGGCGAAGAGACGCGCTCGGTCTTCGGGGCGGCAGCTGTAGGAATGCCGACGGTGGGGGGGGCAGCCGCGTCCATCGAACACCGCCGTGGGATTGAGGCCGAAGTGAGTCGCGTTGAAGGCGTTATCAGCGCAACCATTCCCGACGCGCTCGGTGGCGGCTGGCTTCTCATTCGCGCGCGAAAGGATCGCGCCGGGCAGGGTGCCCAGACAGCCCAAAGGGTCGCCAGAGTGCTCGCCGGGCTGCCGCCCGTCGCGATCCGCGTGATCATCCTTGGCCCGGATGTCGAGATCGAGAAGGTTGACGAGGCGTTCTTCCACTGGCTCGCAAACAGCGACGCCGGACGCGATCTCACGGTGGTCGGCGAGACCCAGACGGAAATCTACGACGCCACGCCCAAACTGCCCGGTGACGAGGCGAACGGCCTGCCGGTTCGCCCCTGGCCCCCGATTCTTGCGATGCCGGAGGCGATCAAATCGAACGTGTCAGCGCGTCTCGCCGCACTGGGGTTGTAATTTCAGAGCCCGACGGGCCAGCGAGGGTTTGTCAACGCACGCCATTCGCCTTGAATAGCACGAACGATTGCCCTGCGCCCACCCTCGCTCGCGCCTCGGGCTCTGATGGGCTCATGCCCGTCGCCGGCGTTTCCCGATATTCATCTGGTGCCACGTACCCGCCACACACTTCGGATCAATGACCCCGACGCCCCCGCAAGCGTCGCGCTCGCCAGGCCCGATCTCCCGCGGCCCTTCGCAAAGTCGCGCGATGAGTTCGTCGGCTACCTCCGTGTCGAGTGCGGCCTCGCTCCCGCCTCCATCGCCAGCTACCAGCGCGACCTGCGCGACCTCTTCGTCGATCTCGTCGCGTGTGGGGTCGCATCACCCGAGAAGGCGACCTCGCGAGACCTCGTCGCCCACATGCAATCGCTCAAACGCGACAAAGAGATGCAGGCCTCCAGCGTCGCCCGCCACCGTGCCACCATCCGCGTCTTCTACCGGTGGCTCCTGATCCAGAATCGCCTCGTCGAGAACCCCGCCGACCTGCTCGAACGCCCCACGACATGGAAACGCGTCCCCGGCACGCTCTCACCGGGCCAGGTCCGCAGGCTCATCGCCGCTGCCTCGCTTGAGAACGCCGCAAAGTCACGCACGCGTGCCGACAAAGCCCAACCCGCCATGTGGCTCCGCGATCGGGCACTCCTCGAACTCATCTACTCCAGTGGCCTGCGGGCCTCCGAAGTCGGCACCGTCTCCGTCTCCGATTTCGTCATCGACTCACGCACCAAGGTCGCCTCAATCCGCGTCTTTGGCAAGGGCAGCAAGCACCGCCTCGTGCCCGTCGGTGGCCCGGCCCGCGACGCGCTCAACGACTACCTCCACGACTGCCGCGCCAAGCTGCTCATGGGCGACGGCAAAGACGCGGGGCGAATCTTCCTGTCGTTCCGCGGCAGGCCGCTCGAGCGCGTCGCGATCTGGCAGCTCGTGAAGCGCTACGCCCGCCTCGCCGGCCTGCAAAACGTGCACCCGCACACACTCCGCCACAGCTTCGCGACGCACCTGGTCTCTGGCGGGGCCAACCTGCGCGTGGTGCAGGAACTGCTGGGCCACGCCGACATCGGCACGACGGAGATCTACACCCACGTTGACCGCTCGCGCCTGCACGCGATGGTCGAGCGCATCCACCCCAGAAACAAGATCATGCTCGCCGGCGATTAGGTGGTCCGGTTCTCCGAACCGGATCTCAAGGCCCGGTTCGGAGAACCGGA
>JAYVUC010000063.1:0-8544 GCA_043788295.1 Phycisphaerales bacterium | reverse complement strand
TGTCCGTCCTCCCCCAGACCACCATCGCTCAGATCGAGTTCTGCGAAGCCCACAACGCGGCGTGGGCCGTCGCGCCCACGGCCATCGGCATCACCGCCGCGCAGGTCACCGCCCTCACCACCGCCACCACCAACGCCCGCAAGTCGTTCAACGACGCGCAGGTCGCACGCACCGCCAGCAAGGCCGCGACCACCAAGCTCTCGACCGACGCCGTCACCATGCGGGCCCAGGTCTCCGACCTCATCCGGCAGATCAAGGCCTTCGCCGAGTTGCAGGCCATCCCCGGCACCGTCTACGCGGCCGCCCAGATTCCCCAGCCCGCCGCCCCCACGCCCCTCGCTCCCCCCGGCAAGCCCGGCAACTTCACGGTCACGCTCAACGGCGACGGCAGCCTCACGCTCTCGTGGGACTCGACCCTCTCGTCGGCGAGCAGCGGCGCGTTCTTCACGATCGCGCGCCGGCTCCCGGGTCAAACCGCCTTCGTCGGCGTCGGCGGCTCCCCGGGCTCGACCGCCGAGTCCCGCCGCGTCACCTTCACCGACTCGACCGTCCCTTCAACCGCGGGGGGGCTGGGGGTCCAGTACGTCGTCCAAGGCTTCCGCGGCACCCGCGCCGGCACCGCCAGCGATGCCGTGAGCGTGCAGTTCGGCGTGGGCAGTGGTGCGAGCGTGGGGGTGAGCGGCGGCAACTTGGCTCTGGCGGCGTAAAAAGAAGACAGAACGCAGAGGCCGCAGAGAGCACAGAGAAAGTCAAAGAGAGGGAGACAGGGTTGGAAAGCCCGGTCTCCCTCGTTTCATTGGATCTCATCCGCCTTCTGCCTTGGCCCAAGCGGAACCGCCGGCCCTTGGCCTGCGAATACCTCCGGCGATGCCCTCAACGCCTCTGACCGCGTCGAGGTCCTCTCCCTTTCCCGTTCGCATTCCTTGCCGCCGGAGGTTATCATTGGTTTCTGCTCCATTTGTTCCGCCCACCCCCACCCCCACCCCCACGCCTCGAACCCTCCCGCGTGTCGCTGAAAGGCCCGATCCGATGAGTGTGCATGCCGATTCCCCCGGGACCATCGCCGCCGCAGGGCACGTGTCTCTTGAGTCCTCCAAGGTCGTCGATCCCCACGCCACCCGCTGGGGTGACTTCTTGAAGGCTTGTATCAAGCTGGATGCTTCCGACTTGATCATGAAGTCGGGGACGCCCCCCAAGCTCCGCCTCCGCGGCGCGCTCAAGGCCCTGGACACCGCCCCGGTCTCCAAGGAGGAGTTCATGGGGATCGCCAAGGCGATCTTGGACGAGGAACAGTTCGCCGACTTGCACAAGTTCGGGTCTGTAGACTTCGCCTACGACTACGACGAGGGCAACCGCTTCCGTGTGAACCTGTTCCAGGCTCGCGGCAAGCTGTCGGTGGCTGCCCGTCTCATTACCAGCAAGATCAGGCGGTTCGAGGACTTGTACCTCCCGCCCATCATGGCCGACATCGCCATGCAGCCCCAGGGCATCGTGCTGCTCTGCGGCGTCACGGGCTCGGGCAAATCAACCACCATCGCCGCCATGCTCGACTACGTGAACGGCCAGAAGCCCGTCCACATCGTCACCATCGAAGACCCCATCGAGTACATCTTCAACGACCGCAAAGCCACCATCAACCAGCGTGAAATCGGCATCGACTGCCTGGATTTCAAGATCGCCCTGCGGGCCCTGGTGCGTGAGAACCCCGACATCGTGCTGATCGGGGAGATGCGCGACAACGAGACGTTCGAGGCCGCGTTGCACGCCGCCGAAACCGGCCACCTTGTGTACGGAACGATCCACGCCTCTTCCACCACGCAGACGTTCAGCCGAATCTATGGTCTGTTCGAGCAGGAAGAGGTCGAGGGCGTCCGTCGCATTCTGGGGTATCAGATGCGGGCGTTCGTGTACCAGAAACTGCTGCCGACGCTCAAGCCCGAGATCGCCCGTATTCCCGCACTGGAGATCCTCGTCGCCGACGCGGTGGTGAAGAAGCACGTGCTCGACGGGCGCGAGGGCGAGCTGCGCGAGTATCTCAAGAGCATCGAGGCCAAGCAGCGGGGCATGATCGACTTCAACGGCTCGCTGGTGGAGCTGGTGGAGAAGGAGTTCATCCATATGAGGACGGCGCTGGAGTCCACTCCCAACGCCGACGAGCTGATGATGCGATTGAAGAAGCTGGGCTGATTGTCCGGCCCGGTCGGAAGCGCAAGGCTGGGAAGGTGTGGAATGTGAAGGGTCGGTTCTGCCGGTTGCCGATGGGCCCAAGCGCAATGGGGCGACCGATCGACTATCGTGTACCCCCCCGTGGCGGTGTCGCCTCGGTCCAAGATCGCAAGAAACCGGTTCCCGTGAGAAACGGGGTGTGCGTGCCGCGGGCCGATTGCCCAGGCCGTGCCCGGCAGTGAGAAGGAAACCCCCGTGCTGGGCCACCTCCCCGATTTCGTGATGACAAGCCTCGCCGAGGGTTTCATGCTGGTATCCCCGTGGAAGCCGGTGGTGCTGCTCTTGCCCTTTGTGGGCTGGTGCTGGCTCATTTCCACGGTGTTCGACAAGCATTGCGCCCGCTTCTTCCTGCCGCGCAACCCGTGGAACATCTTTCACATGGTGATGGGCCTGATCGCCTTCCTGGGTGCTCTCTGGCTTCCCGTGCCGGGTGAGGGCGGCGTCTGGGCGTCGCTTGGGCTGGCCATCGTGGTGCTGGCCGCCGACATCGTCGTCTTTGCGACCGTGGTCAACAAGGACGAACGCGTGCCAGCCGAGCTGAGGCTCAAGCTCGATGTCTCGGCGTACACCAAGGCTCGCGCCGCCAAAGCCGACGCCAAGAAGCAGGGCAAGGTCGAGCTGGTCGTGCGCGGCATGGACAAGAGCGTGGTGGCAGCCCCGGCGGTGGAGACCCCCGAGTTTGCCGCCCGCGTCGCCTCCGAAAACGCCATCCTCGCCGCCCTTGCCGCCCGTGGCAGTCAGCTTGACCTCGGCCCCTCGGGCAAGGATCAGTCATTTGTCGCGTCGTGGCTGGTCGATGGGCAACGGGCCATCGGTCGGTCGATGCCCCCGGCCGAGGCCTCGTCGATCATGGGTTTCTGGAAGGCTGCTGCCAAGCTCGATATCGCCGAAGTTCGCAAAAAACTCACGGGCGATGTCACGATCGAGCGTGGGCTCGAGCGGCACAAGCTCAGGGTCACGACCGTGGGCTCGCCGACGGGGCCCCGGATGTCGATCCTCTTTGATCCCGAGCATCAGGTCCGTCGCAAGCCCCCCGAGATGGGCTACACCGACGCTCAGCTTGAGGCCCTCAAAAAGCTCACATCCACCACCGACGGCACGGTGCTGCTGGTGGGCCTGCCCGACGGCGGCCGAACCACGCTCCTCTACAACGTGCTCAAGATGCACGATGCCTACACCCAGAACGTGCAGACCGTCGAGATCGACATTCAGGACACCATCGAGGGTGCCAAGCAGAACAAGTGGGATGTGCAGCAGGTTGACGGCCCCGACTTTGCGACTCTGACCCGCTCGATTCTCCGCCGCGACCCGCAGGTCGTGGGCGTCGCCGAGCTTCCCGACGCTGCAACCGCCAAGGAGGTTGCCAAGTCCGACCTCGAGCGCACGCGGGTCTATGTTTCGCTCAAGGGGACCAATGCCGTCGACGCGATCGTCGCGTGGTGCAAGATCGTGGGCGATCTGGAGCTGGTTGCCAAGGGCATCCGCGGGGTCGTTGCCGTGAAGCTCATCCGCAAGGTCTGCACCAACTGCCGCGTGCCCTATCAGCCCCCGCCCGAGATGCTCAAGAAGCTGGGGCTTCCGCCCGACAAGGTCAAGCAGTTGATGAAGAAGGGCGGCCAGGTTCTGATCAAGAATAAGCCCGAAGTCTGCCCGATCTGCCATGGCACGGGCTATCTGGGCCAGGAGGGGTGTTTCGAGCTTTTCCCGCTTGGAGAGGCCGAGCGAGAGATGATCCGCAGCGGAAACGTCAATGGCCTGCGGGCAGAGTTGCGAAAGACCCAGCTTCCGACCATCCAGCAATCGGCCCTTCTCAAGGCGGTCAGTGGGCTAACCACCATCGACGAGGTCGTTCGCGTTACCACCGAAACCCCGCCCCCCGGTGCGGCCCCGGCTCCCGTTGCCGCCCCCGCGCTTGTGCCCAAGGCTTGATGCTCCGCGCTACTGCCGTCTACATCCGATCTTTCATTCGTCCACAGTTCGACGTCCGCTCCGAGGATCGACCATGCCGCTGATGAACGTGCTCGCCGCAGGAATCGTGATTTTGTCCGGCTACATCTGGTTGCTCCGCGGGTTTTTCTCCGCGTTCATCAACCTGATGTGCGTCGTCGCCGCCGGCGCGGTCACCTTCGCCGTCTGGGAACCGCTGGGCTACTACCTGCTGGGCTCGGCCGGGCAGAAGGACTTTTTCTCCGCGATGGCCTCGGGCTCGGCATGGGGCTGGGCCATGGTGATTCCCTTCGCCACCTCGCTGGCGATCTTCCGCGGTGCGCTCGACGGCGTGCTGCGTCGCAACGTCCATTTCAAGCCGCTCGTCAACTACATCGGTGGGGGGGTCTGCGGGGCCCTTTCAGGCATCATTGTTTCTGGTATCGCCGTCATGTCCGCGGGTCTCTATCGCCTCGACCCCGACATGGGCATTTTCAGCTACAAGCCCGTCGCTTTCGACGCCCAGGGTGCTGTCAAGAAGGGTGATCCGCTCTGGGTGCCGACTGACCGCTGGACCGCCCGGCTCTATGAGCACCTCTCCAGCACCGTGTTCTCGACCGAAGACTCCCTGGCACTCTGGAGGCCCGACGTTCACCTTGCCGTCGGGTCCATGCGGCTCACCGCGGGCTCGGGCAAGGGCCGAAACACGGTGTCGTCCAAGGACGTTGCGGTCACCAAGCAGTACATCATCGACCCACCCACCACGGGCAAGGCCCGCCTGGACGACATGCTCAAGAGTTTTGACGCCACCCAGCCCGGTGTCAACGACATCGACGGCAACGCATTCCAGCCTACCGCCAAGCTCTATGGCTACGTCATCACCTTTGAGACCGGTGCCAAGGAAAAACTGGGCTTTGTCATCATGGGCAACGGCCAGGTCCATGTGGTCGCAACCGATGCCGAGGGTTTCAGCCGCATCTTCTTCCCTCACGCCGTCATCTCATCCGTTGCGGCTGATGCCACTCCCGCAGATCAGACCAAGAACTCCAAGGCCCCCAAGAAAGCCCCGTACGCACGCTTTCCCTTCAACACCGGCGACGGCAAGTTCTACCCATCGGTCGGCGGCGAGAATCAGTCCAGGTTCGGCTTTGAGTTCCTCATCCCCGCCGAGTTCACGCCCCGGGCTATTTACGTCAAGGGCGTCCGCAAAGAGCTGACAAGCACGTTCGACAAGCTGTACAGCTCTTCCACCGAGCGCCTCAGCGACGTCGTGGACCTGATGACCGGCGAAAAGTTCACCAAGTTCGACGAGTCCCTCGTGAGGGAGATCAAGTTCCCCGGGGGCAGAAACGCCGACAGGATCCTCGAAGAGCCCCCGCCGGACTTTGGTTTCAGCATCTCAACCGCCATCGGTCGTACGCTCCAGCGCGACAATTCGAGCGGCCTTGAACTCGTCGATCTCCCCAAAGCAGGCGCGGCCATCCGTGACGGAGAGATTAAACTCTTTCCGGATGACAAGGGAACCTTCGGCCTTCCGGCGGAACTCCGCGTCGAGCGATTTGAGGCCGGCGACAACGTCGTCGTCATGTCGTTCGACATCGGCCCCGGAACGCCGTGGAGCATCGCCGAGCGCGGTTTCGAGAACGACAAGCCCATCGCCCTGATCGACGCCGAGGGTCGGGCCTACAACGCTATTGGCTACGTCTACCAGGACACCGAAATCGTCGGCATCCGCTACACCCCCGGCACGCCCCTCAGCGGCCTTAGCAACATGCCCAAGACTCCCAGTCGTACAGAGATTAACCAGAAGTGCAAGCTCATCTTCCGCCCCACCCGCGGCGCGGTTATCACCGGCTTGGCAATCGGAAACAAGCTGGCCATCCGCTGGACTCCCAAAGTTCGCATCAACGGCATCCAAAAATAGACCAGCGATTCCCTCGTCCACGCTTACCCAAACCAGGGCCCATGCCCTGGTTTTTCTTTGCTCGCATCCCATCACATTCGTTTGGCTTATGATCGGTCCTCTATTTGCCCAGCCCGAAAGACTTCCCTAAACTCCCGCTTGTCTTGGTGGACCCGTGGCGGGGAATCGGCGTGGTGGCTGACCCCTGTCAGAAGAGGCTGGTGGCCTTTTCGAGCGGGCAATCGTGGAGTGACCGATGGGTTTCCCCGCTCGAACCGCAGGGTATGGCCGCGCCCCCGTTGCGACCCCCTGGTTGCCTCAGCGACGGTTGGCTCGTGCCACCTTGGAGGTGTTTGCGTTCCTTCTGGTCGCGGCTGTGACGGCGTGGTCCGCCGTGTTGGCCAAGCAGGCCGGAGACGTCCACGCGCTTGCCGAATCCGTCGTGGTCCACATTGGCGAGGAGCCGCCGCGAGCAGCACCCGTGTTGCCCGTGCCCACCCTCCTGGTTGTCGCGCCTGAGCCAGAACTGGTGGCCTCGGCCCCGACGACGGTTGCGCTGGGAGTTGAAATGCCCGCGATTGTCGCTGCACCGGCCCGTGACCCTGCGACTCGCTGGTTCAATGGCCGCCCCGTCCGCCCAGCGAGAACGATTCGGATGGTCGTTACGGCGTATTCGCCCGACGCCCGCTCGTGCGGCACCTCGGCTGACGGGCTTACCGCCACCCTGCATTCGGTCGAGACCAACGGCTCGCAGCTTGTGGCGGCCGACCCGCGTTTGCTCAGGTACGGCTCGATGGTCAGCGTCGCGGGGTACGCGAGCGGGCAGATCGTGCCCGTGCTCGACTGTGGCGGAGCGATCAAGGGCAATCGGCTGGATGTGCTGTATCCAACCAATGCCGAGGCGAAGCGGTGGGGGCGCAAGTCGATGGCTGTGACGGTGTGGGAATACGCCGACGGCAAGCCGGCCGAGAATCCGCGCAAACTGCGGTAAGGCTCACGACCACCGCTCGTCGTCCGGGACTGTGGGCACCAGTTTTTGTTCGTCCCTGAACGCACCGATATCCCTGGCGACGACGCGTTCCTCCATCGGGATAAGGTCGCGCGGCGTCACGCCGATCTCCAGCAGATTCTGCCGCTTGCCGCATTCAGGGCAGCGGATCCACGCCTCGCCGGGCACGGGCTGGCCCAGCCCGCGGTGCTTGATGGGGATTCCCAGGAGGCTGTACTTGCACTTGGGACAGCGCACGCGGGCGATCTGCTCGCGGAGGCAGTACCAGAGGCCCCAGTCGCGGAGCAGGGCGTAGGCGGCGGTCGAAATGCCGACCCACGAAACCACACCAACCACGGCTGCCAGCTCGACGCTGTACGCGGCCATGTCGTGGATGCCCTTGGGGAGCCGATCCCAGCCCAGAGCGATGGAGAGTGGCCAGCCGACGGCGGCGATCACCAGGCCAAAGGTCGGGAGGAGTGTGACCTGCCACGGGCCTTGGGCGGCGACGCCTCGCATGAAGCGTTCGCACTCCTCGTCGGGGAGCTGGTCGAACTCCTCGAAGGCCCGGTATGGCTTGGTGAGAGGTATCCGCATCGGCGCACGCTCCGGTCCACGCCCCACAGCCATGCGTAGATGTACGCGGAAATCGGCTGGCCGGTTGCGTTGCGTGGCAACGGGACGCGGGCTTAGCGGCCACCAGTGGGGTTTCCGGGGACGCACCAGAGTCGTCCGGGGCCACGGGCGAGGTCTTCGTCGTAGGCCGGGCGGGTGATCCACTCGGTATGGGCGTCCATGCAGACGATGATCGCACCTTTGCCGTGGCGGAGATTGAGTCCTTCGTAGGGGTAGCTGGAGCCGTCGTTCCACCCGTTGCCGTCGGTCTCCCAGATGACGATGTCCATGGGGCGGAACTGGTCGATACGAAAGGCGCGGATCGAGCGCACATCGGGCGGGAAGCCGACCATCGCGCCGTTCACGAGGTAGCTGGTGGTGAGTCCCGAGCCGGTGAAGGGTTCTTTGTGAGTTGGGCAGCGATAGAGGGAGTCGACGCCAGTGTATGGGTAGAGCGCGCCGGTGCGGTGCGTCTCCCATTTCCATGTGAAAGGCGCGGGCGGCTGATAGAGCCACCCCGGCACGCGATCGCCCGCCAGTTCCCAGTTGGGGCGCGGCGGGACGTCCTTGAAATCTCCGGCGTACATCGTCATGGCCGACAGGATGCCGTGCTCGTTGGCCTCGCATTTGATCTGCCGACCCGATTCCCTTGCTTTACCGAGCCCAGGCATGAGCATAGATATCAAGAGAGCGATGATGGCGATGACCACCAGGAGCTCGATGAGTGTGAATGCCCTTGCCTTGCGGGTCATTGCCTCAATTTACTCGAAACGTCTCAGGATGTCAAGTGACCTGACCCAGATTCCATTGACCTCAATCGACCGACCGATCTGGCTGGCCTCGAACTGTTGGGGGCTTTGGTAGTCCAGGGCGGCGTGGAGACGTG
>JAYVUC010000062.1:0-4721 GCA_043788295.1 Phycisphaerales bacterium | reverse complement strand
CACGCAGAAGATCATGAGCAGGTCCGTGCGGGCCCGCGCAGGAAGGTCGTGCAGGAAGGTCGCCGGGCCGTACCTGTCCAGCTTCTGAAGCGAAAAGCCCGCGAACGGGCGGCCCACCCCCCACCCCCCCACCAGCACAGGGCCCTTGGTCGAGACGATGGCCACGGTCATGCTGACGAGCAGCGGGACACAGGCCAGGCGCCTGAAGAGCCCGAGCAGCACGGGGGGGGAGGATGCCGCCGATGGTTTCCACGCTGGCATCCGTGGCCCATCGCGCGATCGTCGCACGATCCTCACCCTGGCGATCCAGATCAAACGCCACGATGGCCGCCGCCTGCTCTTGTCGCCCGAGGGCCAGGATCTTGTGCTGCCCATGAACGCCCATGGCCGCCTTGCGCCACGCACCCATCTCGTCCTTGCGATCGGCCAGGCCTTCTCGTGGCGGAAAGAGCTGCTCAGAACCGGCGGCACGGTCGAAGCCCTCGCCCAGCCGAGCGGGCACACGGTCTCGCGGGCCAAGCAGATCCTCACCCTGACACAGCTCGCGCCCGAGGTGCTTCGCGCCACGCTCGGTGGCGAACTTCCCAGCAGCGTGACGCTCAACGATCTGATCGCCGCGTCGCGCGACCATGATTGGAAGCATCAGGCAGCCGCGCTGGGCGTGCCGGCCCGGGCGTGAGCGAGCGCAACCCGTCTCAACGCAGTCCATCATCGCGAGTGCGCCGCTCATGTCGCGACGACGTGACGCCATGATCGCTGCACCAAACGACACTCTGGAATTGGCCTCCAGAGACGACGGGCGAAGATGTCAAACATCCTGACGGACACCAAGCGAAGTGTTCGGATTCGAACCTCTGAAAGAGTGCGACTTACGGCCAATATCAAGCACAAAAGCGATCGCGGGAGACCCGAACAACTCGAGCCTCCCGCGAAAACGGAGAAGGGGGGATTCGAACCCCCGATGGGCCGAAGCCCATACCAGATTTCAAGTCTGGCGCGTTCAACCGCTCCGCCACCTCTCCAAGGGTGCGGTCCGATTCTAGTCTGGGCATCGCCGCCGTTCATCGAGCCAGCACGACCCAGGCAGTGCAGCAGCCCATTGGACGTACGGCGATCGGGCATCGCGCTCACAATATCTTCAACGTCACCTTGCGTTCAAGCTCGGCCGTCGGCTTGGCGACAAGGTCGTAGCCGTCGCTGGCGACGATGGTGCAACGGACGACCTCGCCCGGAGAGAGTTTGCCCTTGCTCTGCACATACGTGACGCTGTCGATCTGCGGAGCCTGGAACTTGGTTCGGCCCTGGTAGAGCTTGCCGCCAGCGCCCACGCCTCTGGTTGCCTTGCCGGCGGTACGGAGGGGTGTGTCGATGAGGACGTCGAGGGCTTCGCCGCCGGCGGTGGGGTTCTTCTCGTCGAACTTGGCGGCTCGGGCGGCGGAGCGCTCGAACGCGATCCGTTGCTGCAGCTCCATCACCTCGCTTCGGCGGCGCGACTTGACGTCGGGCGGCACGGCGAGCTTGGGATCGTTTTCCATGGTGCCTGCGACGGTGCCTTCCTCGTGGCTGTACTCGAAGACACCCACTGCCTCGAACTTCATCTCGCCGATGAACTCCAGAAGCTGGCGGTGGTCGGACTCGGTCTCGCCGGGGAAACCACTGATAAACGTCGTGCGAACGGCGAAATCGGGCATCCTCTGACGGAGTTTGCGTATCACGCTGGCCTGCTGCTCGCGGGTGACGTGGCGTTTCATGAGCGCAAGAACGCGATCGCTCGCGTGCTGGAGTGGAATGTCGAGATACGGCAGCAGGTGGGGGTTTTTCTTGGTGGCGAGGACGGCAAAGGCGTCGATGATCGGGTCGCTGAAGTTTGATGGGTAGGCGTACATGAGGCGGAGCCAGCCCTGGCTGCCCGCGTCGTCCATCGTGTTTGAGAGCGATTGGAGGAGGGCGGGGAGGCCGCCCAGATTGCCCAATCGGTCAAGGCGACCCGACGACTTACTTGAAGACTCGCTCGTCGTCAGCATGCGAAGGCCCGCGCCGATGTCGTCGCCGTAGCTGGTGGTGTCCTGGCCGATGAGCAGAAGTTCGTGGGCGCCGTCGTTGATGAGCTCGCGGCATTCGGCGGCGATGCGATCGGTGGGCTTGCTGCGCATCTTCCCGCGGATGCTGGGGATCGTGCAGAAGGCGCAGTTCTGGTTGCACCCTTCCGAAATTCGCAGGTAGGCGTAGTGGCGCGGCGTAAGGCGAAGACGGGCCGAATCGTCCTCGAAGTAGCCGATGCCCTTGCCGTCCTTCCCGTTGACTGTGAGGCCGGCGGTTTTGTGCCCGCGGTCCTTTGCGGCGGCGAGGGCGTTGCCGGCGATCCAGTATTTGGGTGCGTCGGAGGCTTCGGCGGCGGTACGCGGCCTCGCACCGCTCTGAAGAGCGGTGCCACCATTCACGGCCTCGACGATCTTGTCGCGGTCGAAGACGCCCACCATCGCGTCGATGCCCGGAGCCCATTCGAGCATTTTGGCGCGGTGGCGCTGGACGAGGCAGCCGGCAACAACGACGCGGCGGACCTCGCCGCGATCCTTGGCAGCGATGGCTTCTTTGATCACGCCCAGCGATTCGTCCTTGGAGGCTTCGAGAAAGCCGCAGGTGTTGATGACGACGGCGTCTGCACCGCCGAAGTCGCCGCCCTCGGGGTTGATGGAGACTGGGGCGATGCCAGCCTCGGCGAGCGAGCCGAGCATTTTCTCGGAGTCGACGAGGTTCTTTGGGCAGCCCAGGCTCACAAACGCCACGGTCCGGACGGGGTCGAAACGGGAGCCCATGGGCTTTTTGGTCGCAGTCTTTGGCACCTGGGATGGTAGGTGAAGCGGCGCGCGAGTGCCGATTTACGCGGCGACGACCTGGTAGTGGCGTTCGATGGCGGCTTCGAGCGAGTCATGGTCGGCGAGGACGAAGTACGCGGGCACGCCGATTTTCCAGCCCACGAATCGCAGGGCCCGCACCAAGTTTTGCTCGGTGGTGCAGACCATGAGCTCGCCGCCGCCGAGTTCGACGGGCAGGACGCCGAATTGCCGGGCCTGTCGGGCCGAGATGAGTGCGAGCGCGTCAGAATCGGGGCGGAGGCGGCGAGCGTCGACGTGATCGGCCATCTGGGCGTACTGCGCGGCCCAGGCGTCTTCGACGACCTCGGGCTTGACGTTGAAGAGGCGTTCGGCGATGTCGCCAAACGGGCGGCTGCGGGCTTTCTGGGCTTCGAGAATCTGGTCACGCTGCGATTCGGTGATCGCGCCGCACTCGATCAGGACCTCGCCGATACGAAGGACTCGCTGGTTCATGCTGATGCTCCACGCCGGGTGCGAACCCCGGCCGGTGAGAATCGACGAGTTGAGCGGCGGCGATCGGGTATTCACGTCGAATCGCACGATCCGGCACGCGGGCACGACGTGTGGCCCGCGAATGGCGAGCGTCCCGAAAAGGGCGCGGGGAGGGGAAATTGAGGGTGTGAGGCGACGGAGGTCCGAATATCCGCACGTTGAGGGCAAGGATGCGGAATTGTCTTGCACGATCGCGTGATATATCGCAGGACGCGCGGCGCGTTGGGTGGCGTCAGTCGCCGTCCTGGCGTTCGGAGGGCTGGACGAACCACATGAGGTGGCGGACCTCGGCGTTTGAGAGGCTGAGGCCCATGCCGTTGCCGGGGTTGTACCAGGCGACGTCGTCGAGCCAGTAGTCGGCCGTGGAAGGAACGGGGGCGGCGTGGCCGTCGAGGAAGGAGGCGGGGCGGGTGTGCATTTTGTCGTGGCCTCCGATGTTGTCGTAGTCATCGTCGTTTGGGAGGGGGAGAACCTCGGTTGCGCGGCCGTAGAATTCCCTCGCGTCGCGGTGCCCGTGCGCGGGAACATAACAGTTGACGTTGTCCATGGTGGCGATGACCTGCTCGGGGCGGTACATCTGGGAGATGTGCCGCCAGGCGTAGCCCTTTCCCCAACGGTCATACCAGCCGGCGGGGGCGGAGACGTACGCGCTGAATGTTCCCAGGACATCGTTACGGTTGACGGAGTTGTAGAGCCACTGGTTCGGCGCGTAGTGCGTGATGCCTGTGTGGGATTGCCGCGACGGGTCGTCGTCGATGGTGACTTCGGGACATCTCCACGCGCCCGACGGCGGCGCGAACCCGACGGCGGGCCAATTGACGGCGTCGCCGTTCCATCGCTCCATGAACAGCGCGAGTGTCCAGAAATGCGAGACTGGCCCTTCGGGTGTTCGCTCGGTCCAGAACATCGACTGAGGCGGGAGGGCGTCGCGATACTCGGCGGTGTAGGCGAAGATCATCTGCCCCTGGGAGCGACAGTTAGCGACGCACTTGGTCGCGCGGGTCTGGCGGCGCACCGACGCGAGAGCGGGCAGAAGGAGCCCGATGAGAAGGGCGATGATCGCTATGACCACAAGGAGTTCGATCAGCGTGAAGCCAGAGAGTTTCCAACGGGGGCGATGAGAGTGTGTCAACGGTGCAGTCATGTCATGGGCTCCAGTACGCCGTTAGGTGGCCGCCGGTGTTCTTGTCGAACATCGGTTGCCCATCTGAGGGTCGAAGTGCCAACCCGCGGCTTTCGCGGCGGGCGGCACAATGCGAATCGCCTCTCACACTCAACGCCGCCGACGCACCAGCACCGCCAATGCTGCGCACGTGAGCGTGAGCACCCCGGGTGACGGAACGAGGTTGTCCT
>JAYVUC010000061.1:0-4087 GCA_043788295.1 Phycisphaerales bacterium | reverse complement strand
GTTCATCCCCGACCCGAGCGCGGACCAGACGCCGGTGGTGGTGTTTTAGCGGGCGATGTAGTTCGCCGCTACGCCCCCGGCCGTGGTAAAGAATCCGCCCGCGATCACGTCGCCGCCCGGGAGAACTGCGACGGCGCGGACGGCGTCGTTCATCCCCGAGCCCAGCGCGGACCAGACGCCGGTAGTCGGGTTGTAGCGGGCGATCCGGTTGGCCGCTACGCCCCCAGCTCTGGTGAAATATCCGCCCACGATTACGTCCCCGACCGGGAGGGCGGCAAAACCAGAGACGCTGCTGTTCATCCCCGACCCGAGCGCGGACCAGACGCCGGTGGTGGTGTTGTAGCGGGCGATCCGGTTTGCCCCCACGCCCCCGGCTGTGGTGAATTGTCCGCCCGTGATCAGGTCCCCGCCCGGGAGGACGGCGAGGGCGAAGACCCAGTCATTCATCCCCGTCGCGCCCGCGCCCGGCAGCCAGCCTGGGTCGCAGTTCTGCGCCCGCGCCGCGGGAGTCACAATCAGCGTCAGGAGGAGGGCGAGGGCCGCCAGCAGCGTCGTCAAGGGCGGCCGGGCCGTCGGACACCCGACGGCGGCTGGTGGCATGTTCAACCTTCTGGGTTGAGCAAGCGGGGAGATCTTGCGTGCGGGCACTTGCGGGTGGGTGGGGTGGGTGGGGTGGGGTGGGGGAGATGAGGGCTCATGCTCAACCTGGGGGTTGAGCGTACCACTGGCGCCCGACCGCATGGCGGTAAAGGTTGTCTTTCTGCCCGCGTGGGTCATCCGAGCGGCCGCGTAGGTTGTCCAAGTGCCCGCATAGATCATCCAAGCAGCCGCGTAGGTCTTCCACGCGGCCGCATAGGTCTTCCACGCGGCCAGTTTCGGAGTGGGGGTGGGGGCGGACTCTCGTCCGAGAATGGGATCGAGCGCGACCGATTGATTGGGAGTTGAGGTCCGATCACTCATGTTCGTCATTGGAAGGCAGGTGGCACCGAGGTTCTGCACGTGCCACTGAGGTCGCTGTCGGTTGCTCCGGGGCTGGTTGAACGGCTCGGGCGACCTCAGTGCTTTGGCGTAGGCATCCCTTGTGGGGGAGGCCTGCGACCGAGGCAAAGGCACACCGAGGTCGCATTGGGCATCATGGTAGTTTGGGGGCAACGGGCGCGCGACCTCGGTGGCATGAGTGAGGGTGTTGACGGACTGTGCGATCATGGCTGTTGCTTTCATGGCCTTTGCCTTCCTCGTGCCCAGTGCCTTCGGCTTCAGCACGGCGTCTCAAACGCCGTCACGAAGTCGTCGTAGTCGAAGAAATCGACGCCGGTGTCATTGTTGAAGTCGGCGGACTTTGGTGGGGGGCCCGGGGGGCAGGCACCGCCCTCGAAGCACATGACGAAGTCGTCGTAGTCGAAGAAATCGACCGATCCGTCGCCGTTGAAGTCGGCGGGGCAATTGCTCACATTGGTGGCCCAGTTGGTCCCCGATTCCGACGACACGGTGGAGCCGCCCACGGGCGTGCCATTCACTCGGATGTCGGAGAGGCCCTCCCAGGTCAGGGTGATGGGCGGGCTGATGGAAGCGACCCCGTGCTCGCCGTTGTTGCCAAACCCGGCCTGTGCGGACGCCGTCAGCTCCATGCCCAGGGAGGTCTGCACGCCGAACTGGAATGAGACGGTGGCGCTGGTGTATGTGCCCAGCGCGTCGCCGGTGTAGTGGCCACCAAGGCTGGGGGAATGGATCGACCCGCTCTTGGTGATGTCATAGACGCCCCCGCCGATGTCCCCCTGAAACTGCCATGACGCGGCGGACGAGCCCAGCGGTGCGCTGAGCGAGCCGGCGATGGTGACGATGAACTTGAGCGTGCCGAAGGTGCCCGTAGGCACGCCGGGAGCGGTGATGGTGAAGCGATCGCGCATGGAACCCCGAGTGACGGTGCTCAGCGTGCCCACGGCGTCGCCGCTGAGGCGGATGAGCCCATACTCGACATGAGCGGTGCCGCTGCCGCCCGAGTTGCCCCCGCCGGTGGCCGACCCTGACAGATCAAGCGTGCCGGGCAACTGGATGGTCTGGCCGAAGGGCCCCGAGCCGCCGCTGCTGTTGGGGTTGACGTAGACCTGCACCATGTTGGGAAGCGGGTCGGCGCCCGCGTGCGGTGCGAAGAGGGCGGCGGCGAGAGCACACAAGGCAATGCGACGGTTCATGGCGATCCCCTGACGAGTTTGAGACACGCCAAGAGTGTATCAGATGGACGCGAAAAGCCCAAGGCAATTTGTTTGAGCTGGCTCTGGCCCCGCCAGGTACGACTTGGCCAGTTTCTCGTCTCCGCAGGTGAAACCGGCCCGTTGACTCCTTGGTATACTCCTGCCATGAGCACCACGACCCCCACTAAGCCGTCGTTTCAGATGCCCGCCCCCTCACCCACGTTCACGGCCACGCAAAGGGTCGCCCAGCGATTCTTCGACCTGGTTTCCGTGGGCAAGAACCAGGAGGCGATGCAGGAGCTGTACGCGGACAACGTGCGGCACCTTGAGGTGATGGGCATGCCGGGCTGTCCGGCGGTGACCGAGGGCAAGGCCGCGCTGCTACAGAAGGGCGAGCAGTGGGCGAAGTTCACGACGATCCACGGCTCGACGTGCGCCAAGCCGATCGTCAACGACGATCAGTTCGTGTGCAACATGAGCCTGGACTGCACGAGCAGCGAGGGCCCGATGGCCGGGCAGCGCATGAACATGATCGAGACGGCCCTGTACACGGTGAAGAGCGGGAAGATCACCGAGGCCAAGTTCTTCTATTCGTGCGGGATGTGAGAGGCTGAGCAGGCACGACTTCCATAGCTTGGGGCAAGATGGACCACGGGGTCACGGACTTCTGCGGAACTGCAAGTGGCCCGGAAGTCCGACACGCCGTGCCCTGGCAAGTCGCTTCGACTTCCGGGTGTCTTGGAGGGGTCACGAAGAAAATTGGACGAGGGGCTGTCGTTGGCCCAAGAGCCCGGAAGTCCAGGTGACTACCGGGGCACTCCGACCCCTCGGCATGCGCCGTGGGGTCGCCGTTGGATGTGCGGGGAATGTGGATGGCACAAAGGAAGACCTACGGCGGAGCGTGTGGGGTGCGCGAAGAAAGGCCCGGTTCGGAGAACCGGACCACCATGCACAAGACCCCGACCGCCGCGATGTCGGGGATATCCATGAATCGACGAAGGGCGGTCGGGGTCACGGGACAATTGTCGATGCCTCTTTGTCGATTGACTTCGATGCGCGCGAGCCCAACACTCACGGCCCATGGATGCTCGAATGATCGCGGATGATTCGATGCAATCGGCGCGGGCGAGCGGCGTTTCATTGTGCGGCGACTGATTTATGAACAACAGCAAGACGCCTCGGCCTGCGAAGGATCGACCGGTACAAGAACGGCGCGCGAGCAGCACCAAATCGCCGGGCGAACCCTCGCGGGTGGCGGTCGATCACGCGGACGGGGCGTTCAGCGTGGTCGCGCTGGGAGCGATCCGCACGGGCGAGACGATCCTGGTGATCGAGGGGCTCGTCGTGGACCGCCCGTCGCGATACTCCGTGCAGGTCGGCGACGGCGTGCATATCGAGCTGCCGCCCGAGTCGAGCGCGAACGGCAAGCCCGACAGCCGCTACTGGCAATATCTGAACCACTCGTGTACGCCCAGTGCCGCGATCGTTGATCGCAAGCTGGTCGCCGTCCGCCCCATCGCCGCGGGCGACGCCGTGACGTTCGACTACAACACCACCGAGTACGAGATGGCGTCGCCGTTTCGCTGCGCGTGCGGCACATGCGACGGACGGACGATCGGGGGTTTCAAGTTGCTCTCACCCGCCGAGAAATCTGCGCTAGGTCCAAGGCTCGCGCCGTACCTTCGCGGATATGTGCCGGACCTGGAAGTGGCGAAGCCGTAGCGCGGGATCGGTAGGATGGATTTTGAACAAATGGAACAACCCGGTTTGTAGAACCCGGTTTCCGCAAAGCGGGCGTGATACGGATCATCCCTCTATCGCAGGCGTGAGATATGGGCAGCCGCAGACCGAGCGGATGGTCTCGGGGGTGAGTTGCTGCCAGGCCTGAGCTCCGG
>JAYVUC010000060.1:0-5202 GCA_043788295.1 Phycisphaerales bacterium | reverse complement strand
CGTGGCGGCGTCGATGGGGCACGCGGGTGTGTTCAGGCTCGTCATCGGGACTGATGACGTGGTGGGCGAGCGGCTGGTGCGCGATGTTCGCGTGCCGCTGATCAGCGCGACGGGCTCGTGCCGCATGGGACGGCGCGTGGGCGCGCTGGTGGCCGAGCGGCTGGGGCGGAGTCTGCTTGAGCTTGGCGGCAACAACGCGGTGATCGTCGATCAGACGGCCGATCTCAATGTAGCGATTCCTTCGATCGTCTTCGGCGCGGTGGGCACGGCCGGCCAGCGCTGCACCACGACGCGCCGGCTCATCGTGCACAAGTCGATCGTCGATGGCGTCGTGCAGCGCCTCGTCAAGGCGTACTCGACGATCACGATCGGCGACCCGCTCGCGTCGGGAACGCTTGTGGGGCCCGTCATCAATCGGCGCGCGGTCGAGGGCTATCAACGTGCGGTGACTCTGGCGAAGGAGCAGGGCGGCAGGGTGCTGATCGGTGGCGAAGAATTCAAGCCTTCGCAGGGGGCGCTGACGGGTGGAACCTTTGTGAAGCCGACGATCATCATGTCCCCGGCCGATAACCGCCTGGCGATTTCACGGGAAGAAACGTTCGCCCCAATCCTTTATGTGTTCACCTACGACACGCTCGATAACGCCATCACGATGAACAACAGCGTCGATCAGGGACTCAGTTCTGCGATCTTCACCGACAGCGTGCGTGCGGCGGAGCGATTCACCTCGCCCGCGGGCAACGGGAGCGACTGCGGGATAGCAAACGTGAACCTGGGCACGAGCGGGGCAGAGATCGGTGGGGCGTTTGGGGGCGAGAAGGAAACAGGGGGGGGTCGCGAGAGCGGATCGGACTCGTGGAAGGCGTACATGCGTCGGCAGACGACTACCATCAACGGCGGTGGAGAAGTCAGGCTCGCGCAGGGGATACAGTTCGGGTGATCGAGGAGAGGGCCGGGCCTCCCGGCGTTTGTTTGACGCCGAAGAACTTGGAGCTTGACAGGATGTGGACGAATCGAATCAGTGAGGCCCGGGGGTTTCCCGGTGAGCGCTTTGCGAAGGATGTGACCGTGTCAGACACGAATGCCCCCAGAGATCTGCTGGCCGAGGCCGCCGTCGCCGCAATTCAGAGCGGGATGATCGTGGGTCTTGGCACCGGACGAACAGCGTCGCGTGGCGTGCTTGCGCTTGCCCGCAGGGTTCGCGATGAAGGGCTTCAAGTTCACTGCGTGCCGACGAGTCATGTTTCAGAGACGCTCGCAAGGTCGTATCAGCTTGCGATCGTGGATTTCGCGATGGTCGAGCGGGTGGACTATCTGTTCGACGGGGCTGATGAGGTCGATCCGCGATTGCGAATGATCAAGGGCAAAGGCGGGGCGATGGTGCGTGAGCGCATCGTGGCCCACGCCAGCGCACGAAATGTGTTCATGGTGGGCGAGGACAAGCTTGTTGAGTCGCTGGGGTCGCGGTCGGCGGTGCCGGTGGCTGTGCTGGCCTTCGGGCTTGCGAGCATCCGCCACAAGCTGGCGAACCTGGGGATGAACGGCGTGGTTCGACGCACGCTCGATGGGCAGCTTTTCCTGACCGACAACGGCAGTCTCATCATCGACTGCACACTTCCCGAGGTCTGCGACATCGAGCAGCTCGCCAACGAGCTCGACAGCATTCCCGGCGTCATCGACCACGGGATTTTCCTGACCGAGGCCGACGAAGTGCTGGTGGAAACGCCCGAGGGCATCACGCGGATGCTGCCGGCGTCTGTGCCGTCGGAGCTCTAACTGATCCGTGAACTGGCCTGTCAGCTTGGGTCTACGCTGGCACGATGCAACCCACTCTCCCCATGAATCCTGGCGATCCGGACGGATATTTACGTGCGCTGGCGGGGAAACTCGCGGCGGTGGCGTCGCAGGTGGGAACCAATGCGCTGTTGCTCGCTGACACGCGGCGCCGTGTGGCGCGACTTGAAGCGTTGGCGGCACTTACAGCGGCCGGTCGAAAGCCCTCGCTCCCACTGTCGTTTCAATCGCAGTTCGGCGAGGATGCACTCGTGTGGTCGCTGCTCGACGGACAGCTCGACGGTTTTTTCATCGAGGTCGGCGCGTTCGATGGGTGGAACTATTCGACGACCTACGCGTTTGAAGCGATCGGTTGGAAGGGGCTGCTCGTCGAGGCGATTCCGGGGCGCTGCGAGGCGTGCCGCACGGGGCGGCCCGGATCGCGGGTTGTGAACGCCGCACTCTCACGGCGCGGCTCTACGGGCGAGGCGAGCTTCACAGTCGTCGAAGATCACTACGGCGGCATGCTCTCGTACAACACGACCACGCCGGACCACCTGGACGACCTGAGACAGGGGCGATTTGCGACCCGGGAAGTTTCGGTCCCGCTCACATCAATGGACGCGCTGCTCGAGGGACACATGTGCGCAGTCGATTTCGCCTCGATCGATGTTGAGGGCGGCGAGGCCGACGTGCTCGACGGCTTCGATCTGGAGCGTTGGAAGCCCCGAGTTCTGCTCATCGAGGACAACACCCGCAACAACGCCGCAGTGAGGGCCCATATGCAGCGGTTTCCCTACAGGTTCGCCGGATGGCTCTTCGTCAACGCGGTGTATGTCCGCACCGACCAGCCAATGGTGATGCGGCGTGCGATCGAGCTGCTTCAGGCGTGACGATCAGGGAAGCGGGTCGGCCGCGGGCTCTTGCGCTTCCGGCACTGCGAGTGGCAAGGGAGCGGCGGGCGTGGAGATTGTTCGGCCCTTGCCTCGCAGCGCGGCCTCGGACCCCGCGCCGAAGAACTTGGGCGCGAGATAGCGGCCTCGCATCGACGCGGGTTTATCAGACTCGGCTGCGGGCGGGTGCGCTCTCACCCACGCGTCGTTGCGTGTTGCGGTGACCTGCCAGCACACCTCGATGCCCGGCGGGCCACCGGCGACACGGAACCCACCGTTGACAACTTTGGCGGCGATGAACAGCCCGGGAGCCGAAGCACCGATGGGCGTGAGCTGGTACGTCTCGTCGATGTTGATGTCGTGGAAGTAGGCGGGAAGGGAAACCGTTGCCTCACCCGACGCGTCGAGCGTTGCGGTTCCGCGGTAAATGTTGTAAGGCATCGGCCCCTCGGCCGAGAAGTGCATGAGGAACCTATTGGCCGGGTCGGAAGGGTGATCAATCACGAACGCCTTGGTGCCGCTCGTCCCAGAGTTGCCGATGCTAAAGACTCCATAGCCGCTCGCACTCTCGTTGGCGCCCATGACCGCGATGGTGACCCCATTGGCGGCGACGGCCTGCCCGTAGACGCCCACCGCGCCGTCGGTGGTGCTCTGAGTGATGCCCCAGACGCCGGTCGTGATGCCGCTGGTGGACGCGGCAAGTCCATAGACCCCCGCAGCCTCGTCATTGGTCGCGTCAGACTCACCCAGCACGCCTGTGGTTGGGCCACTCAGGGCGGTCGCGTGTCCCGTGACACCCGTGCCCCCAGTGCTGTCGCTGCGACCCCAGACACCGATGGTGTCGCCCGTTGTCGCCGTGGACCATCCAAACGCGCCTCGTCCCGCGTTGCTGTCGGACTGGCCTTGCAGCCCGATGGCCTGCCCGGTGGTGGCGGTGGCATAGCCGATCGTTCCGACGCCGCCCGAGCTGGCCGATCGGCCCAAGAGGCCGAAGGCGGCGCCGGTGGTGAGGGAGGATGCAAAGTACCCGGCACGCGGGAGCGAGGTGTTGACGTGCAAGGGATAGAGAGGCGCATTGAGGCCGATCCCGACCGCACCGGCGGTGTAGTACGCGTTGCTGCCCGAGAGGCTAAATGGCGACGCCCCGGCGGATCCAGCCGAGCCCTGCGGACCTGTTGGGCCTTGGGGACCGTTGGCACCGGTCGGGCCTGTGAGACCTTGTGGACCTTGCGCGCCTGGGGCACCAGCACTTCCTGTGGGGCCCGCCGGTCCTTGTGCGCCAGCGGTTCCGGCCGGGCCTGTTGAGCCCTGAGGGCCGGCTGGGCCCTGGGGTCCGGTTTGCCCTTGCGGTCCTGTTGGGCCAGCGGGTCCAGCGACGGCCGATGCATTCAGGGCGTAGAGGGCGTAGGGCACGGCGGTGAGCAGGGTGCGGGGCGCGAGAGTGGTCCATAGGCCGCCGCCCGCAGGCACCCGCACGTCGATTTCGAGCCAGCGGGCGTCGCCGTTGAAGACGCCCGAGCCGAAATCGAGCTGCGAGGTGAAGCGTCCGTTGACGATTGCGGCGGCGGGCGGCTGGATCATGGGGCCGATCTGGGTGCCGCCCAGCGAGGCGTCGTAGAGGCGAAAGCGCATGTCGGCCGAACTGTTGCCTGGCAGGTTCTGCACCTTGAGTTCGCCTTGATACGTGAATGCGGAGGGCGTGGGTGCTTCGGGCTGTGCCGCTCCGCACGCAGCTGCGGCGAGGCCACACACGAAGGCGAGGCGAGCGAGGCGCGAAGTGGTTCGACGATTCATGCGAAGTCTCCCGGACAGGCAGTTGGCGCGTGCGATCGAGCGCCGACCTGTTTTTCGTCCGAAAACAGGGGCGAGTTTACGAGGGGCGGTGGTTCTTTGTCAGATTTCAGGGCGACCCGGAAGGCTTGCGTCAGGGTGTTATGGGCACTTGTCAAACCGACCGAATCTGACCGTTTGTGGGCTCAGAATCGCAATTGGAGCGCTGGCCGTGCGTTTGGCTCGATGGCGGGCCTGTGCGGAATGAAAGCGTTGAAAGCGGAGCACGGGCCGGTCGTGGAACGGTTCACAGCAACCACGCTCACGAAAGGAGCCATCAATGAAACTTGCTGCAATCATCGCGTTCGCATCGCTCGCCCTTCTTCCCGCAGTGGCGACGGCCGAGCAACCCCGGGACGGCCAGCGCGGGGCGCAGGTGCAGAGGCAGGGACCCAAGAAGCACCACCACAAAAAACATCACAAGAAGCATCACCACAAGCATGGGAATCGTGGCGGTGGTGTGGGCGGCGGGCGCGGCAAGGCCTGATCCCGGCGTGCCGAACATTTGAGGGTTGGTGAAGGCGTCCGATCTTTGGAAACAGCCCCTGCAGCCTCAGCGGGGGCGTTTCTTTTTGGCTGTGCGCCCCCGGATGTATTGCCGCGAATCATACGGATCACGCCTGAATCTCGTGCGAGCGGTGGGGGCAGGCGCAGACGGTGCGGAGCAGCTCGGGCGTGAGTTGCTGCCATGCCTGGGCCCCGGCGT
>JAYVUC010000059.1:0-46948 GCA_043788295.1 Phycisphaerales bacterium | reverse complement strand
GCCTCCATGCCCATGCCGCATGTGTACCACACCCCGACCCAAAGCGCAAGTCGGTGTATGTTCGGGCCGTGCCGTTGGAGACGGCTGAAGAGTTACGAGCTTTCGATGCCTCGGGCGCACAGGGTCCCTCGAGGTCGAAGCGACTTTGATGGACCGAGCACGAGTCATGTTTTCGACCGCGCAGTTGGACTTCGATGCCACCCGCCGGCCTACGAGGCACGGGAGGTGTCTCAATGACACCCGCCTGTGGGAATATCCTTGTAGACGTGCTCGCGGTCAAGTAGAATGTGAGACGGCATCCCGTTGCTGTCCCTCCGTTCTTCGCTTTGTTGGCAAGGTGCACCATGAATGAGCTTCTCGCGCGTTTCAGTCCGCTGCTCGCCATATTCGCGCCCGCGACCCTCGCCCGCGCCCAGTGCCCGCTCTCCTTCGCCCCGGCGGCTAACTATCCTGTGGGCAGCCACCCGCAGTCAGTCGCGGTGGGCGACTTCAACGGCGACGGCACGGCCGATCTGGCCGTCGGAAATTTCAACAGCGACGCTGTATCCATCCTGTTGGCTAACGCCAACGGCACGTTCCAGACGGCGGTCAACTACGGCACAGGTAACAGCCAGTTCTTTGTCGTGGTGGGCGACTTCAATGGAGACGGCCATCCCGACCTCGCGGTGGCGAACTATCTCAACTACGTCTCAATCCTGATGGGTAACGCAAACGGCACATTCTCGGGAGCGGGCAATTGCGCCGTCGGCAGCTATCCGCGCTCCATCGCGGTGGGTGACTTTAACGGCGACGGCAAGGCAGACCTCGCGGTGGCGAGCGAGTACATGATCCCCGTCTCCATCCTCCTGGGCAATGGCAATGGGACGTTTCAGGCGGCAGTTAGCTACGACGCGGGGAGCCGCCCGTCTTCCGTCGCGGTGGGCGACTTCAACGCCGACGGCAAGCTCGACCTCGCGGTTGCGAATGAGTACAGCAACAATGTCTCCATTCTACTGGGCAACGGCAACGGGACGTTCCAGGCGGCGGTCAACTACGACGTGGGCAGCTACCCGCTCTCCGTCGCAGTGGGCGACTTCAACGGCGACGGCAGGCCCGACCTGGCCGTGGCTAATGGCTGGAATGGCAACAACAACGTCTCCATCCTGTTGGGCAACGGCAACGGGACGTTTCAGGGAGCCGTCAACTACCCCGTGAGCGGCACGCCGCTATCCGTTGCGGTAGGAGACTTCAATGGTGACGGCAAGCCCGATTTGGTCACATCGAACAGCGGCAGCGTCTCCATCCTGCTTGGGAGCGGCAACGGCACGTTCCAAGGGGCGACCAACTACGCCGTTGGTTTCGCCCTGTACTCCGTCGCGGTGGGCGACTTCAACGGTGACGGCAGGCTCGACCTGGCCGTGACGAACTACGACCTCGACAACAACGTCTCCGTGCTCCTGAACACAAGTGGGCTGACCATTACCCAGCAGCCCGATCCAAATTTCACTTGCCCGAGCGGTGGCGGTGCGTTCAATGTCGGCGTGAGTGGTGCAACAACGTCCTACCGCTGGCAGCGTGAGACCGTGCCGAATTCCGGCACGTTCGTGAACCTCTCCAATGGCCGTACGACGTCGTGGGACGGCGGCCATGGCGGGGCCGTGATCTTCGGGGCGACCGCCGCCACGCTCATCATCACCGCCGACACCGCCCACGGCCTCGAACTCTCGCAGGCCCACGCGATCCGGTATCGCTGCGTTGTCACCAGCACCGCTTGCGGCAGCGTCACCAGCAATGCCGCCAAACTGTCGGTGTGCCCCGCCGACTTCAACTGCGATGGGGCCGTCGACTTCTTCGACTACGACGACTTCGTGCGGTGCTTTGAGGGCCAGGCCTGCCCGCCCGGCAACACCGCCGACTTCGACGGGGACGGGGCGGCGGACTTCTTCGACTACGACGCGTTCGTGGTGGCGTTTGAGACGCCGTGTTAGCGGGGGCTCAGGGCCGCCCTACGCCAAAGCACTGAGGTCGCTCGGGGTGTTTTGGTGGTTCGAGAACGGCGGGTGTGCGACCTCAGTGGCACGGGAACATTCGATGCTATGGGCGACGGGGTCGATCGAAGTCGAAGCGACTTCAATGGCACGGGAGAATGGTGGGCCAGCATCCCGCGTCTTTCCTGTCTCTTGGCCCGTCACTGCTGACTGGAGAGAAACCGATCGAGCTCGACCTCGAACGCCGCGAGGGTCGGGTTCATTCCCATGACGAGCGGTCGCATGAGGGTCCAGTCGAGAGCGTCGGTGTACAGATTGCGGAAGCGGTGGCGCCAGGTGAGGTACTCGTACAGGCGCGCGGCCGTGGATTCGGACAAGAGCACTGCGCGGCCCGGGCCCGGCTTGGTGAGGCCGCCCAGGAGTTCTTGATGCCACGCATCGGACTTGCGCGGTTGGTCGCCGCGGGCCTTGGCGACGCTCCGCATGATGGACTCGATCCCCATGTAAAACGAGTGCATGACCGCGCCCAATGCCTCTCGCTCGATCAGCGTCGGTTGCTCGGTCCGGAGGCGGTGAAGGAGGTCGGCGTGAGCGCCAAGGATCCGACGGAGGCTCTCACGGTGGTGCTCGATGTTCTCGCGGAGTTCAGGCGACACGCCGCAGCTCCCCGGTGCTGCTGAGGTAGCGGATGAACACCGGCTCGCGTTCGATCTGAATCAAGTCCGACATTCGTCCGACTTCACGCAGGAGCCTGGTCATGGCGGGAATGATCCTGGTGCTCGCCAGGCCGGTGACGGCGAGGTCGAGGTCCGAATCGGGGCGGATGTCGCCGCGGGAGAAGGAGCCGAAGACATAGACTTCGGTGGCGCCCTCCTCGCGCAGGATGGCCGCGGCCTTGGCGAGGATGTGGGGGATGTCGGGGGGGATGTGGGGGATGGGCTCGGGCGGGGACATCGCAAGATTGTAGCGGATGCGGGGGCGCAGGCCGTGGACAACGGCCGGCGGCATCGAACTCCGGCGTTGTCGCCCCGATCCCGACTCGTCCCACCAAAGTCGGCTTTGAGACTTCGATGTCTTGGGCGCACAGGGTCCATCGAAGTCGAAGCGACTTCGATGGCACGGAAGAATGGTGGGCCGGTGTCCCGCGTCCTTCCCGCACGGTCGACTTCTTCGAGGACGCCTTCGTCGTCGCGTTCGAGACGCCGTGTTAGCGGTGCCGCGGGCTGCCGCACGCCCAAGCACTGAGGTCGCTCGGGGCGTTGTGCCGGTCCCGAGAGCGGCGGGTGCGCGACCTCAGTGGCACGGGGGGGGACCATGCGGCTGCTCCCAAGTCCAAAGCAAGCAGGTGTTGCCTTTGGTGGCTCCGCTCTCCAGAGCGGAGGCCTCTGAACCCCAGGAAAGCACCGTTCTGGAGAACGGTGCCACCAAGGACTGCCGCCCGTCCCTATTCTCCCGGGCCATGACAACCGCCACCAAACCGCGCATCTTGACGGGCGACACTCCCACCTCGACTGGGCTGCACCTTGGGCACTTCGTGGGCTCGCTGGAGAACCGGCTCGCGCTCCAGGACTCCTACGACTGCTACTTCCTCATCGCCAACGTTCACGCGTTCACGACGCTGGCCGACAAGCCCGACGACATTCGGGCCAACACGATCGGGATCGTCAAGGACTGGCTGGCGGTCGGGCTGGACCCCGATCGGTCCACGTTTGTGCTGCAATCCGAGATACCGGCGATCGCGGAGCTGACGTTCCTCTTCGCCATGCTGCTGCCGTTCAAGAAGGTACTTCGCAACCCGACGATCAAGACGGAGCTTCCCGATAAGTTTGGCATGACGCTGGCTGAGCTTTTCGCCACCGCCGACGAGGGCCAAGTCGACAAGAGCGGCGGCAAGGAAGGGCCGAGCTTTGGCTTCCCGCTGTACGCGGTGGGCCAATGTGCCGACATCCTCACGTTTCGGCCCGAGCTTGTGCCCGTGGGCGAGGACCAGCGGGCCCACATCGAGATGTGCCAGGACGTGGCGTCGAAGTTCAACCAGCTCTACTGCGGCGTGGGCAACCGCGTGCCGGTGGCCGAGCACGTCAACGCGGGCGGGGTATTCCCGATCCCGCGGGCGAAGGTGGGCCGAGTGGCGAAGCTCAAGGGGGTTGATGGCCAGAAGAAGATGTCCAAGGGGCTGGGCAACGCGATCTTCCTCAACGACGACCCAAAGACTGTCCTGGACAAGATCAAAAAGATCAAGACCGATCGCGCGACCATGACCAGCCCGATCGCGCCCGACCATGTGCTGGTGCAGTACATCGAGACGTTCATGCTGCGGGAACGGGCCGATCAGATCAAGGCCGACTACGCAGGGGGCAAGGAAATGCGCGACGGCGATATCAAGAACGAGCTGGCCGCGTCGATCAACACCATGCTTGAACCCATCCGGGCGAGGCGTGGGCCCCTCGACTCCCCCGAGGGTGAGGCCCGCGTGCTGGAGGTGATCCGGCAGGGAATCCGGCGGGCGAATGTGGTGGCGGAGGAGACGCTGTACGCGGCGAAGAAGTCCATGAAGCTGGACCTGGGGTTTTCGCCCCAAATCCCCCCCGGCAGGCTGGGTTGACCGCCGTTTGCGGGTTCCCTGCACGGAATATGCCACGGTCGGGTAGAATAGTTGGCGTAGTGCAGCAAAGCTGCTGATTGTCGCTTTAGGATGTCAGGGAAGTGGGCAGAGGAGCGGTTCGTGGATGTCGGCGTGGATAAACGGAAGGTGGCCCAGGCGATCGACCGATTCACGGAAGAGCGCCGCCGTGGCAGCGCGCTCTCCATCGACGAGATTCTCGATCAGACGATCGACCCGCAGCGGACGGCGGACCTGAGCGCGACGCGACTCGCGGCAACGGCGGCGATGTCGATGATGCTTGCGAGGGAGACGCGGCCGACGCTCGACCCCGAAAGGGCGACGCTCGACCCCGAGCGAGCGACGATGGACGCGACGGGCGAGGCCCGCACCGTCGATCTCAGCGCGAATCCAAGGTCGCAGGGCACCGTGCTGGACGGGACGACGTTCGACGGGAGCAGCGGCAAGCCTCCCGACCTCGACGGCTACCGGCTCGTGTCGTGCCTGGGCCGGGGCGGCATGGGCGTGGTGTACGAGGGATATCAAGAGGCAACGGGCCGCCGCGTGGCGGTCAAGTTCATGCTTGACGCGATGGGGGCGACCCCGACGGCCCGCAAGCGCTTCGAGCGCGAGGTGGAGCTGGTGGCGCGGCTGAGCCACCCGGGGATCGTGTCGGTGCTGGATTCGGGCGTGCGCAAGGGGCGGTACTACTACACGATGGAGTATGTGGCGGGCAAGCCGCTGGACGACGCGATGCCGCCGGGCAAGTGCGCGGTGCGAGACGCGATGACTCTCATGGCGCTGGTGTGCGACGCGATGGACTACGCGCACCAGCGGGGCGTGCTGCACCGCGATCTCAAGCCCTCGAACATTCTCGTCGACGAGGCGAAGCACCCGCACCTGCTGGATTTCGGGCTTGCAAAATCGACCGACGAGGGGGGCGTGGCCGGCGGAGCGGGTGGCAACCATGGGGCGATGGGCCTGACCATGTCGGGTCAGGGGCACATCATGGGCACGGTGGCGTACATGTCGCCCGAGCAGGCCCGGGGTGAGAACGATCAGACGAGCGTGCGGACCGACGTGTACTCGCTTGGTGCGATCGCGTACGAACTTGCGACAGGGAAACTGCCCGTGCCGGTGATGGGCTCGCTGCGCCAGGCGCTCAATTTCATCAGCGAGCTGGATCCACCCGCGCCCTCGACGGTCGTGGGCGGGATCGGCGCTGACCTGGACGCGGTGCTGTTGCGGGCGTTGGAAAAGGCACCCGAGCGCCGATACGCGACGGCGGGCGAGTTTGCGGCCGACCTGCGCCGGTATCTCAACGACGAGCCTGTGGTCGCGCGGCGCGTGGGGTCGTGGGGGCGAGCTGTACGGTGGGTGCGGCGCAACCGGGCGATCTCGGTGGTCGTGGGAGCGGCAGCGATCCTGCTGGTGACGATCTCGACCACGCTCATTGCCCGGATCGTGCAGGAGAAGCGGTACTTCCAGCAGAACTCAACTCTGCTGCGGCAGTTTCTCGAGGCCGGCGACCCCGCCAACACCTCGGGCGAATTGACGGTTGCAAAGATGCTCGAGGCGGCCTCAAAGCGTCTGGACCTCGCGCCTCCCGATCAATCGCGCTCGGAGGTCGAGATGCGCGAGATCATCGGGAACGTGAGCAAGAACAACGGGTCGTACGCAGTGGCGCGGGACAACCTGGAGAAGGCGATCACACTGCGGGAGGTGATGAAGCCGAGCCAGGATGGGCCCGAGCTGGCGGAAGACTTGCACAATCTGGCGGCGGTGCTCTTCCGAAACGGCGAGTACGTGCGCGCCAAGGAGCTGTACACTCGGTCGCTCGAAATGCGCCGGAGGCTCTACCGGGGCGATCACGCGTCGATCGCCATGAGCCTGACCCATATGGCCGCATACATGCTGAGGCAGAACCAGAACAGCGAGGCGACCGATCTGTACAAGCAGGCACTCGAGATGCGTCAGCGCGTGTACAAGGGAGAGGACCACGAGGAGATCGCTGCGAGCCTGAACAATCTTGCCAAGTGCTACAGCGATATGGGGGACTATGAGCGGGCTTCGGCTCTCTTCCGGCAGTCATACGACATGATCAACAGAATCGTGATGAAAGCCGATGAGGGGAAGCTCGACGATCTTCGAGTCGCGTTTGCCTCGCACAATCTGGCGGCGTCGATATTGGACGGGGGCGACTTTGCGGGGGCGATTCCCCTATACGAACAGGGCCTCAGGATCCGCAACACCAAGTACAAAGAGGATCACCACCTGGTCGCGTCGAGCATGTGCGGGCTGGCACGGGCGAGGCTGGCGGCCGGAGAGACCATCGAGGCCGAGCGGCTCGCCCGACGGGGCATCGAGATTTACCGGGAGCAGATCAGGCTCAAGAAACTTGCCGCCGGACATCCGGACCTCGCCGAGGCTTTGAGCCTGCTGGGCTCAATTCTCAACCACGGGCAACGGGTCGACGAGGCCCAAGTCCCGCTTCGCGAAGCCCTTGTCATCGCCCGGGCCGTCAAGCCGCCGTCGCCGCGGCAGATTTCTGAAATCCAAGGGCGGCTCGGCGAAAGCCTGATCGCGCTGCGGCAGTTTGGCGAGGCGGAGTCACTGCTGCTCGAGAGCTACGCGTCGGTGAAGGCCGATCGCAGCGCGATTGGTCGACGGGCGACGCTACCTGCGGAACGATTGAGCAAGCTGTACACGGATTGGGACAAACCGGGCGAAGCCGCCAAGTATGCCGTGACGCCACTGGACGACAAACAAAGGTAATCGCTTCGCAAGCATCTGAACAAATGAAAGCAGCCCCGACATGTGTCGGGGCCGTTTCGTTCTGGAGTGATCGAGAATCAGGAACGACACCCGCGTGGGCCGAGTGCCGGTTGAATGGTCCTTTAGCGACGGCGACGGCTGACGATCATGCCAGCGCCCGCGATCGCCATCGCGATGCTGCCGGGGGCCGGAATGTTCGGAGGTGCAGCCCCGGTGAGCTCGATGGAATAGCCGCCGGTCTGGCCCGGGCCGCTCCAGCCGGTCAAGGGGTTGAGGCCGCCGGGTCCGTCGGCACCGGAGATCTCCTGGGGCGCGGTGAAGTTGAAGATCGCGCCAGTACGGCTCAGCGGGACATTGCCGCGACCTGTGATGGCGAGCATGTAGTCGCCCGGGGTGTCGATCACGACGCCCGTGCCGTCGGTCGAGGCGGGGAGCAGAATCGCGCTGTTCTCGAACGGCCCTTCCTGGTTGGCGAGGAGGCCATACGCCTGGCCGGCGAGCGTGATGTTGAAGAGCCAGAGCTGGATAGCGAATCCGGCGTTGGTGATCTGGAACTTGAAAGTCACGGGGTCGGAAATGCGGACGAGGTAGCAGTCCTCGTAATCGGGCCCGTCAAAGCCCGAGTTGAGCGAGCCTGAAATCGAGGTGAGCTGCCCGAGCAACCCGTTGGCAGCCTGCGCCGATGTGTAGCCCGACCCGGCATCGCCATGCTCGACCCAGTCGGGACCGGCCAGCGCAACCGCAGGCAGTGCGGCCAAGCCGACAACCGCCACCAATCCCTGGGCAATGCCCGGGACACGAACGTGAATCTTCGACATCTCTCTATCTCCTCTCACGGATGACACCAAAAAACCACCAAACGCGGCCGTCTTTCGACGGTGCGACAGTGGGCCACCATGCAACATGGCACAGATTTCAGGGAATACCACCCGTTTTCCAGATTTTGGAAAAATAGATCAGATTTCCGTGCGGCGGGACGTTTGGAAGGTTTATGGACGGGTACTGGAGCAAACCAACGAACTCCCATGGGCACGATGCTTCCAAAATTTGGAAAAAACTCTGCCTCCCTAAGCGGAACTACAGGAAAGCTGTCCCACTGGCGGTGGGAGACGCTGCTGTTAGGCAGCGCTCAGAATCCACCATCTGTCGGAGGCCCAGCCCATGTTGCAGGTTCACGCTTTGTCGCTTGTCGAACTTCTGGTTGGTGTTGTCATCACCGTCTCAGTTGTGTGTGTCGCGGCTCGCAGCCAGATGGAGCACGTGCCCGTTGAACTGCGGACGAGTGCCCTCGCGTTGACGACGCAGGCGCTGACGAGCACGATGATCTTCGCGTCTGGGTGGGCGCCCGTGGGCAACCTGATGTCGCCGGGGTCGTTCGTGTCCTATTCCATAGTCGGAATCCTCTCGCCGATTCTGGTGGCGATGACGCCGATCGACCGCGCGTGGCGGAAGTTGCTCTTCTCCGACCGCGTGAGCCCGTGGCTTGTTGGTGGGTCGATCGGCATCTTCTTGATCCTGTACGCCATCTTCAGCAACCTGGGGTACCGCCCGCCGGGCGAACCCATCTGGATGGCGTGAGGTTTTCAAAGAAGTCGGATCCCCGTCGCGAGCCCACTGGGGATCGTGTTGGGATCATGCGCTCGCGCGGCCCACTGGCTTGTTCGATATGAGCGATACCGGGAGTGACGAGTGCTTGGTGCCATCCAACCCAGGGTTGGACGGCACCAAGCACCCATACAGCTCTATCCTGCGCCGGAATCGTCGAGGTAATGCCGTTTGAGTCGATTGAGAATCGCTCGGATCCGCTTCTGGACGGTGTCTGGCGGGAGTTCGAGCGTCCGACCGATTTCCTCCAGCGTGAGGCCCTCAATGTACCGCAGTCGAAGCAGTTCCAGCTCATCGGGTTTCAACCTGCTCTTGATTTTTTCGATCGCGACCGAATCGCTCGCCCCGCGCTTCGCGCTGACTCGCGGTGTTTTGATGCCAAGCCCCGCGATTCGGTCGCGGCCCGCGCTGGGTGGCTTTTCACCCCTCCAAGCCGCGAGTTGGACGCTCGGACGCTTGTTTTCGCGGGCCGCAACCCTCTTGACGTTCGTCTGCGTGTCGTTGAAGGCTGTCTTGAGGGTGTCGAGGTCGACCTGGCTGAGCGGCTTCTTGTAGGCCTCCAAAACTTCGAGCGTTCGCGCCGGCTTCCTCGCCATCGATGTGAGAAGCTCCCGCACCGCCAGTGACATCGACGTTCCCGCCTTTGCGTAGAGGCTGCTGGCCTTGGTAAAAATCGAGCCGACCCAAGTCCGCGGTTGACGGAAGAGATCGGTACTTCCGCGCACGTAATAGCGCCGCAGTCCGTGCCATGCTTGCTTGTGAGGTTTGAACCTGTCTTCAGTCGGCATAGCAATGCCCTCCGAAGAGTGAATATTCGCAGGTTCGCGAAGATGGTTCCAGAAAAGTTCGAATCACGCGAAACGACGAGAGTCGAGCGAGTAAGGGTCCGTTCTCACTCACCTGCCCGCAATATTCTTTCCACGCTTCTTCGTCGCCGAAGTACCACCATGTTTGGGTCGCCGCTTGGGTCGGAGCGATTGAAGCGCGGCGTGCAGGTCGCGGAGGTACGCGCAGTGCTCCAGCACAAATCGGCGGATCTGTTTATCTGTGTCGCGTTCGTGGGATCCCACCTGAAACTCGATCCAGCCGTCGAACGAGGCCTGCGTGAGCTTTCGGCCCGCGAAGCGATCGAGGAAGTCGATTTCGGCGTCAGCGAACCACTTGGGCATGGCACGAGACTTTGGCCGAAGAGCGGTTGCGGGCATGGGCGCGGATCGTACTGTTCCTTCTGCCTCTTTGCTTGGGCGGCGCAAGGGCCGCCGGGCCAGAAACCAGAGTTTGTCAGATTTGAGGTCTTTGATGGCATTATTTTCGTTCCTTTTGGTGGTGGAAGGCTTGCAAAATGATTCAATCGAGTGGGTATGCGTTCCGACGGACGGGTTTATGACGACTTTCGCGGCCCGTCTCTGCTGTGGAGAGACGGGCCGCGGATTCTGATCGGGTTGGGACTCCATAGGGCGTGTGCCTCCAATTGGTTACGGCGTTAGGCCGAATGGGGTGCGGAGAACGAGCCCTGCGGCAAAGAGGACAGGCAAAGCGAGAGACCACGCGGCAACCCACCGGCTCTGGGACTTCGCAGTCGCCCAAGGCAGCCAGGCTCGAACGAGCGCCGTGGCGACGACCCAACAGAGCCAAGCTTGGAGCCCAAGCTGCCAATTCCAGTTGGCGCAGGCCATGGCCAGGACCGCCAATGCGGACAGCCACATGAGCCAGCTCTCCCAAGAGCCCATGAAGAGAGCCGCGATCCAGCCCCACCTAGGCTTGTCTTGGCCCCAGGTCTGCCAAGTCTGAATGGCCCTGCCGATGACGGCGAGAAATGCAAGGGCGGCCAAACAGCCAAGGCCGGAGTTGACCTCCGGCTGTCGGGGTGCCTCTTGGGGGGTGGCTGTGGCGGCATGAGTCGCGATGCTGGCCGGCACGGTCTCGATATGACCGTTGGGGTCGATGACCTGCTGGGACCACCAGCTTTCGCCAGCGAAGCTGGAGGTACCGATTTCCGATGGGTCCGATGCCCATTCGGAATGACGGTCGCTGGAGAGAACGGTTGGCTTGGCGGTATTGGCCGAGATGATTGTGAGAAATGCCATTGGAGACTCCTTTGTTTTGCAGGTTCCTGCCTGCTACCTCCCAGTGGGACAGAGTCCGTGACGTTCAGACGAACAAAAGTAAGATTTTTTCCCAACCCTGACGAGCGGCGAACTGGAGCACTGATCCTGTCCGTCTTGGCGGCGGGAGAGGAACTTGTGGCAACGTGACAGGTACGTAGTGAGTCTTTCAGAGTCTCGTGGTGGACTGAGATCGTTCGTCGATATGCAGAGCGTGCGACTGACAGCATGGAGGAGGGTGCTTCAATGAAACCACGCACTCATCACGCTCTCTGGCTGGCTCTCGCGATGGCGAGCGCCAGCCTTTGCTTTGTCGTCTCTATCCGCAACCCCGACGTCGCCGAACGACTTGGTGCTTCAGGTATTCCAATGCGATACGCACCGTTGGGCGGCAGCGTCACCGAAACTGGCCGTCTCCGCGACGCGTACGGTCGTCCGCTGCTTGGTCCATGCTACCCCGCAGGGCAAAGCCTGCGAATTGTGGCGTTCAAGTCGGCGTGCGTGGGACTCGCTGCGGGCATCGTTGTGCTCATGGTCGCGTGGAAGCGGTCGCGCGTGAGGCCGCCGTCGGATGCGCCGCCTCGTCTTGCTCACGTTGTGCGCCGTGCTCGGAATACGTGGATCGTCTGGTGTTCGATCTTCACCTGGATTCCGGCATTTGCGTTGTTTTTCGCGGGTTGGGTATTTCTCTCGCGGATGGAGCACGACTATCGCGCGCTGTCCCCATTCATGCGGTCGACGCCCTATCTATCGAAAGCGATCGACGACAGCCCCACGAGTATCGCGATGATGCTCCTTGGGCATATCTTGCTTGCTGGAATGCTGGCCGGCCGCCTCGCCGATGCACAGAGCCGCCGATCGGCAACGCGGTGGCGGCACGTCTGTCCGAAGTGCTCGTATCGGATCAGACGATCCGTGTTTCCCTGCCCGGAGTGCGGCTACGTCCCGCCGCCCGTGCTGAGCATTTCACAGCGAGCCGCAGTGCTTGCACGGGGCGTTTGGGCCTGGGTGCTGGCACTTCCGCGGCGAATGACCGCGAGTATTCCGCTTTGGAAGCTGCTCATGATGCCGTTCAATTTCGCCGTTCGTCGATGGCGTGTTTGGACTCCCGTTCTGGCTCTCATCCTTGCCACCGCACCGATCTCGCTGATGCTGATTCTCTCTCGGCTCGAGATACTTCTTTACGCACCGAATCGCGACTTTCTCGAAAGTGTCTATTTCACCTGCGACGACTTCATTTATCGGTTGCTTGGCTTCTACTGACCTCCACGATGACAGTGCAAGTTGCGCGGAACTTCTCGCTGTGGGGCGTCTTCCCGGCCATAAGGCTCGCAATTCGGCGGCTCATATGCGCCAGCTGAGCCCGTCGCGGATGACCGGGCGATACAGCGTGTCGCGTTCGACGGGTGTGAAGCCCGCTTCGCGGATGGCTTTCTGGAGTGTCCAGGTGGTGACTTCCTGATGGGTGCTTGCGCCGCCGACTTTGGTGATGTCGTACCAGACGACGGTGCCGTCGATGTCGTCGGCACCGTTCTGGAGCATGAGCTGGGCCATCGGGAGCGTTTGCATGATCCAGAAGGCTTTCACATGCGGGAAGTTGTCGAGCATGAGGCGTGCGATAGCGAGGGTGCGGAGGTTTTCGAGGCCTGTGGGGCCGGGGAGGTGTTCGAGTTCGGAGCCATCGGGGAAGAAGGGGAGGGGGATGATGGTCTGGTAGTAGCCGGAGCGAACGTCGCGCGAGGTGAGAGTTCGCTCGCTGACGCTCGCGGCTCTGTTGAAGGCAACATGCTCGGGGAGTGGGGTGTTGGGTCTGGTGAGGGTGATGATGGGGGCGGCAGCGTGCGTGGGGTCGTCGCGGTAGCCGAGGTGTCCACCTTCTGAGGTGGTGAGCGCGGAGTCGTCGGTGGGGGTCGCGCGAGCACCCGGTCCTTCGGAGAACCTGTGGTCCGGCATCCCGATTGCGCCATTTTTTGCGAACCCACTCGTCGTGACTTCGTGACTCCGTGGCTCCGTCACTTCTCCCGCGTATCCCAGTCTCACGAGGGCTTCGTCCTGTGCCCGCCTGAGCATGTCCATGTGGACGAGGCGGTCGTGGCGTTGTTCGATGTGGCCATAGAGGATGGTGGCGTTGGTGTTGAGCCCAAGCTCATGGGCGACGCGATGCACGTCGAGCCAGACGTCGGAACGAATTTTGCCCTTGTAGGCTTCGTCATGGACGCGGTCGTCGAAAACCTCGGCCCCGCCGCCGGGCAGGGAACCAAGGCCCGCGGCTTTGAGCTCGCTCAGGACGTGGCGGAGGGCTTCGCGGCGGGCGAGGCGGCCTTCGTCGCCCGGGGCGTTTGCGCCCTTGTAGACCTTGGCGATACGGGCGAGGTGGACGATCTCGACGGCGGTGAAGGCTTTGACGTGCAGGTCGCTGCCCATCTTCGCGGCCTGATCGCGGAGCGTGGCGATCATGTCGGTGTAGTAGCTGAAGGGCAGATAGGGGTTGAGCCCGCCGACGGAGTGGATCTCGGTCGCACCGGATTCGACGGCCTTTTTGGCCTCTTCGCGGATGTAGGCCATGTCGCGGGTGTACTCGTCGGCGTCGCCTTTCTTGCGATAGAACTCGCAGAACTTGCAGGAGAGGGCGCACACGTTGGAGTAGTTGAGGTGGCGGTTGATGTTGTAGTAGGCCTTGTCGCCATGAAGGCGGCGGCGAACGCTGTCGGCCATCTCGAGCACGGACCAGAGGTCGGGCGTTGTGAAGAGGAGATCGCCATCGGCGAGCGAGAGGCGATCACCGCGTTCGACCTTGGCGCGGATGGCGTCGAGGCGCGGGTCGGTTCGAGGGGGGCGATTTGTGGCTGGGGCTGCGAGCGATGTGGTCATTGGGAGTCTCAGGGCAAGTTTAGGGCTCAGGCTCGTTCGATGAGCCAGAGCGTCGGGCGGAGCGGGCCTAGGAGAACCTTGCTGGCGTCGCGCTGGTTGGCGAGGAACTCGGCGAGGGGTTTCCTGAGCTTTGGATGGCGTTTCGCCAGCGTGCGGGTGGTAGATGCGAGTTTGATTGAGATCGCGTGGTGTTGGCTTTTGATGACGGCTCTTGGGAGCATCACGCGGCGGAGGACGCGGTCGCCCAGGGACTCGATCAGAGCGGTACAGGCGGCGGAATCGGGGACGTCGGAGAATGCGTCCGAATCGCGGTGGCGTGGGTCGCGGATGGCGTCGTCGATGAGGTAGAACCCGCCGGGGCGAACGAAAGCGCGGAGGCGAGGGACGGCGTCGGCGAGGCTGTCGAGGCCGATCATCAGGGCGGTGTCGAACTTGCGGCTAGGCATGGGCGACCAGCGGCGGATGTCGGCGATGTGCCAAGAGCAGAGATGGGCGACATTGTGGCGGGCGGCCAGGGCGCGGGCGGCGACGATGAACGCGGGGCAGCCGTCTACGCAGGTGACACGGCAGCCATGGCGGCGTGCGAGTTCGACACTGACGGCACCCTTGCCGCAGGCGAGGTCGAGGACATGAGGGCGGTACTGGGATGAAAGGCCCGGTTCGGAGAACCGGGCCACCAGGGAGGAAACCGGAAGGAGCGAAGCAAGTCGCCGGGGCGAGCTGCCCAGCGCGGTGAGGGAAGCGAAGAGTTCGCCCAAGACGGGAATCAGCGACGAGTTTGCACCGAGGGATCTGGAAACTTCGCGGAGGAGGGCTCGGTTAGGTTTGGATTGCACAGGGGAATGGTTGGGGGGAAGAAGGCATCGAGGAATGAGGCATCGAGGCGCCAAGTTGGGGTGGGCTGCCGTTTCGGCAGGGCGTCGGGGGGCTCGGACACGCGAGGCGGGGGTAGTTTGCTTGGGTGGCGGCTTGGCGGGGCGATGCTTGGGTACCGTTCTGGCACAGGGTTTGCCATTGCACTCGTACCTAGTGGAGATTTTTCTCATGGCATCGAAGATCATCGGCATCGACCTCGGCACAACCAACTCCTGCGTCGCCATCATGGAAGGCGGGCAGCCCAAGGTTCTCATCAATTCCTCGGGTTCGCGGATCACCCCCTCGGTCGTCGGGTTCACCGATAAGGGCGAGCGGCTCATCGGTCAGCCTGCCAAGCACCAGCAGGTCACCAACCCGAAGAACACCGTCTTCTCCGTGAAGCGGTTCATGGGCCGTCGCAAGCCCGAAGTCTCAACAGGCGGCGACAGCAGCTATGGCAAGAGCGGCAACGAGGAGGGCAAGGTGCCTTACGCCATCACAGGCTCGGGCGATGAGTTCGTCAAGGTGAAGGTCAATCAGGGCGAGTTCACGCCCCAGCAGGTCTCGGCGTTCATCTTGCAGGATCTGAAGAAGACGGCTGAGGATTACCTGGGTGAGAAGGTCGATCGGGCGGTCATCACCGTGCCGGCGTACTTCAATGACGCGCAGCGACAGGCAACCAAGGACGCGGGCGAGATCGCCGGGCTCAAGGTCGAGCGAATCATCAACGAGCCGACGGCGGCTGCCCTCGCCTACGGCATGGACAAGAAGAAGAACCAGAAGATCGCGGTCTTCGACCTTGGTGGCGGCACGTTCGACGTGTCGATCCTCGATATCGGCGACGGCGTCTTCGAGGTGCTCAGCACCAACGGCGACACGCACCTGGGCGGCGACGATTGGGACCAGAAGCTCATCGACTTCATCGCTGAGGAGTTCAGGAAGAAGGAAGGGATCGATGTCCGCAAGGACGCGATGGCTCTCCAGCGCCTGAAGGAAGCGGCCGAGAAGGCCAAGATCGAGCTCTCGACCATGAACGAGACGACGGTGAACCTCCCGTTCATTACGGCGGATGCCAATGGGCCCAAGCACTTGCAGGTCTCGCTCACGCGGGCGAAGTTCGAGTCGATCACGGCGGACCTGTTCGAGCGGCTCAGGGCCCCGTGCCTCAACGCGATCAAGGACGCAAAGATTGATTTGAGCAAGCTGGACGAGGTTGTGCTGGTGGGCGGCTCGACTCGCATGCCCAAGGCCCAGCAGATGGCCAAAGACCTGTTCGGCAAGGAGCCCAACAAGAGCGTCAACCCCGACGAGGTCGTCGCGGTGGGCGCGGCGATCCAGGGCGGCGTCCTGATGGGCGATGTGAAGGACATCCTGCTGCTCGACGTGACGCCGCTCTCACTGGGTGTTGAGACCCTGGGCAGCGTGATGACGAAGCTGATCGAGCGGAACACGACGATCCCGACGAGCAAGAAGGAAATCTTCTCGACGGCTGCCGACAGCCAGACGAGCGTGACGATCAACGTCTTGCAGGGCGAGCGCGAGTTTGCGAAGGACAATCGGCTTTTGGGCCGATTTGATCTTGAAGGCATCCCACCCTCGCCACGGGGCATGCCTCAGATCGAGGTGGAGTTCGCCCTCGACGCCAACGGCATCTTGACGGTGACGGCAACCGACAAGGCGAGCGGCAAGAAGGCCGACATCAAGATCACCAACAGCGGCGGGCTTGACAAGGCTGAGATCGACCGCATGAAGCGCGACGCCGAGGCCCACGCGGCCGAGGACAAGACGCGGCGTGAGGTCGTGGACCTCAAGAACAGGGCCGACGCGGTGCTGATCCAGACTCGCAAGAGCCTGGAAGAGCACGGCGGCAAGGTGTCGGCGGAGGTTCGCGGCAAGATCGAGAGCGCGACGACGAACCTGGAGCAGCAGCTCAGGGGCGACGACAAGGCCGCAATTCAGGCGGCGATGAACGAGCTGGAAAAGGCGAGCATGGAGCTCGGCCGGATCGTTTATGAGGAAGCGGCCAAGAAGGCCCAGCCCGCGAGCGAGGCCGAAGCCAAGGCGGATGGCACGGGTGGCGCGGCCGGAGCCAAGGACGACGTGATCGACGCGGAGTTCAAGGTGAAGGAAGAGAAGTAGGCCTCATTCGATTGCATCAACAGAGCCCCCGGCGCAAACCGGGGGTTTTTCGTTGGATTGATGCGGCCAATACGGCTCAACTCACACGCTTCGCGTTCAGGGTGTCAGGCCCCGCCGTGATCGTGAGCGTCGCGGGCGTTTTCGCAAGATCGAAAGCAAACCGCGTCGTCGGAACACCTGCGGGGAAAAACTCATCATGCCCCAGCGAGTGGAGCACCCGCGCACCTTCCTCGGCGTACGCAAACGCGAGCTTGCCACGAGAGTCAAGCTTGATCTCGAAGCGGTCGGCCTTCGCCTCGCCGAATGAATAGACGCCGAGGTACTTCTTGCGTTCCTCGTCGGTCAGCGGCTTGGCCTCGGGACTGTTGCCCGCATCGCCCAAGGCCTTGAGATACTCGAACGTGTCCTTGGCCTGATCGTCGCCCGCTTCGGCATGAGCTAGAAGGGGAATACCGTGCGGGCCGAGCAATCGCTGCACACCCGGACGGGCGGAGACCAGGGCCTTGACCACGTCGGTGTACCCGAGCATCGCGGCGGCGAAGATGTCGATGCGGGCCCCCTTCTCGATCAGAAACTCGGCGATGGCGCGGCGGCCCGTGTGCGAAGCGGCCCCCAGCGGCGACTCCCAATCCCCAAAGCCCCAATCCCACCACGCATTCACTAGGGCCGGGTGAGCCGTGACAAGCTCTCGCACGCGCTTCTCATCAAAGTGCGACTTGCCGACGACCTCGGCCACGAGCTTGGGATCCTGGTGAGGGAAGCCGCGCCACGCGCCGGATGGTTCGAGCGAAATCGGCATGCGGGCCAAGACCGGAAGGGCAAGCCCCCCGCCCGCAAGACCACTTGCGAGAAGGACGTGACGCCGCGTGAGGTCGGTTTGCATGGTGGAATCTCCACACGGTGTACCGGCGAGGCAGACGCTGGTTTCAGAGCGGCCGGTTCGCTCCGCATCCATTGTTGATAGGATCCCACCATGCAGATCCATGGCGTCTCCATCCCCGAAGCCGCGATCGGCGTCCTGTGCCGTCGGCACAGGATCGCCCGTTTGTCCTTCTTTGGCTCCATTTTGCGAGACGACTTTGACGCCGCGAGCGACGTCGACATTCTTGTGGCCTTTCAACCTGGAGTGCGCCTCGGGCTACTTGGCTTCGTCGCGATCGCCCGCGAGCTGGAAGCACTGATTGGCCGGCGTGTCGATCTCCGCGAGGCGGAGGATCTTTCATACCTGTTCAGGAACAAGATCCTGCGAGTGGCAAGGCTCGTCCTTGCGGCGTAAGAAGGGGCCATGCCCAGTGAGCGCGAGCAAACACAGGCGTATAGACTCTAAACATGGAGCCATGGCCATTCTCTGACCCGAAGAACGTCGCGGTTTACACCGTGTGGCGAATATTGAACCGAGTCGATCCCATTCTGCGGGTATGTCACGACGAAGACGACGGAAGTTGGCAGTTCCATACCGGCCAGCCTGTTGAAATGAAAGACGCGGCACTCGTCGCGTTGGAAGTGATAGCCGACCTTGACCCAAGCATCGTCGAGCTTGCAGACCTCCCTGAAGGCTGGTGCGCGGTCCGGACCGACCCGCAGTCGCCACGGCAGCGCTCGCGTCACGAAACTAGTTGACTCTCATCCGCTCTACCATCGCCCACCATGCCCGCACCCGATCTGGCTCCCCCACCATCGTTCGAGACCCCCGAGCGGCCGCTGTACGTGCACTTGCACTCGAAGCTGGTGACGCCCGACGAGCTCGCGGGCGGCGTCGTCGTGGTCATCGACAATCTGCGGGCAAGCGTGACGATCACGGCGGCACTCTTCAACGGGGCGAAAGAGGTGGTGCCGACGTTGACCGTGGAAGAAGCGTTGTCTTTCAGAGCCCGAAACGCAAGCGAGGGTTCGCGCCCGGACTCGCCCGGAATCCAACCCTCGCTTGCGTTTCGGGCTCTGAAGGAAGCCCTCCTCGGCGGTGAGCGCGGGGGCGTGCTCATTCCCGGCTTCGATCTCGACAACTCGCCGCGGGCGTATACGCGCGAACGCGTGCAGAGCCGAACCATCATTTTCACAACCGCCAACGGCACCGCCGCCATCATGCAATCCCGGCTCGCGGCCCAGGTTCTCGTGGGCTCGTTCGCCAATCTCACTGCAATCTGCGACCACATCGCACACGAGCCGCGGCCCGTTCACCTCTTGTGCTGCGGCACGCGCGATGAGATCAGCCTCGACGACATTCTGCCTGCTGGCGCGATGGTCGAGCGGCTGACTGCGAGTGGACGCGGACTTGTCTCCGACGATTCGGGGCGGCTCGCGCTGCTGTTATGGAACGCGGCTCGGAGTATGCCCGACGGCCTCGCCGGCGTCATGATGAACTCTCGCGGCGGGCGCAACCTCGAACGCATCGGGCTCGGCGCGGATGTAGAGTTCTGCAGCGCGATCGACTCCATGCCGGTCATCCCAGCACGAATCGCAGGCGCAATCCCCGCGACAATCCGTCTGATCTGACTCCGGAGCCCTACCGCCCGCCACGCTGCTTGCGGATCGCCTCGAACTTCACATGCAGCTCGTCGGCCTCTTTGAGATCCTTCGCCACGTCGATCTTCTGCAGCGCCGGATACGCCAGAAGGCCCAGCGCCTTGGCCTGCGTGCGCAGCGAGCCCACCCGGTGAAGCTGCGAGCGGAAGTCGCCGACCGCCTTGAGCGCGATGCCGACGTCGTCCTTCTTGATCGCCTCTCGCATCTCATCGCCCGACTTGATCACCTGCTCTGCCCAGTTGTCCAGCAGCTTGGCGAAGTTCTTGGTCGCCGTCACCACCGACTTCATGTTCACTTCACCCAGGTTGCCCGCCGACTTGAACGACGCATCACCGGCGAACGCGGCAAGCTCCTTCTCATCGAGCTTGGCAACCTTCGACGCCACGCCAAACTTGACCATCTGCTCCGCCGTCAGCGTAACGACGCGATCGCCCTCGCTGAGGGTCACGATCTCCTTGCCCGGCTCGTCGGCGGGCTTGTCACGCATGAACTTCCAACCCTTGTCGCCCTTTACAACGACCAGGCTGCTCTTGGTCAGGATCATCGCCTTGAGCAGGTCACCGCTGTGCCCGAGCGTCTCAGCGTCGGACGCGAGCCGACCGGCCATCGCGGAATTGAACTTCTCGTCCACCTCGGCATTGCCGCTCGTCTCCCTATGAAACGCAACCGCCGCCCCAAACGTCGAACCGGGCATGGCACCGATCGTGTTGCACTGGAAGACCACCCAGATCGACGCGCTCAGGGCTTCTTTGATCACAATGTGATACGTGAGCTTGCTCGCCCGCTCCTTCATCATGTCGTGGATCGCCTGCGCCGCCCAGACCTGCCCGCCCGTGGAGTCGATCGTGAAGACGATGTGCTTGACGCCCTTGTTGATTGCCCAGTCGAGAGAGGTTTCGACGCCCCGCGGGTAGATGTCCTCACCGAATGCGCCCTTGAGCGGGATCACAAGGTAGTCGCCCGGCGGCGTCTTGTCCTTGGCCTTCTCCGCTGGCTTCGCCTCGCCGGGCCTGGTCGCGTCGGGTTTGGAGTCGCCGGGCTTCGCGTCCTTCTTGGTTTCATCGGGCGTGGGGGCGTCGGTATGCACGATCGAGGCGACCCGGCTCATCATGAACGCCGTCTTCACCGCAATCCCGGTGTTCGTCTTCCCGTCGATCTCGACCTCGTCGGCGGTCTCCTTGGTGATCGTGCCCCGCACCCATGTGCCGTCGTTCAGATAGACGATGTCCGCCCTCGCCGTCTGGACCGACATCGCAAAGGCCAGAAGCGTGAATAGCACTTTGAGCATCGTCGTGGACTCCTCTCCGGTGGTCCCAAAGAGTATTCCAAGCACCCCATTCAGGCCACACGACCAGATTGTCATATCATGGAGCATGATCTTTCACGCTCTGATCGCACTTGCCTGCTCGCTCTCCGCGCCTTTGACCGGCCCATCGGTGCTTTCCGCACCGGGCTACACCGTCCGAAAGGGGTACGAAGTTTCGGTCGCGGTGGACGATCTCCCCGGCGCACGCTTCCTCGAAATGGACGGCAAGGGTCGATTGTTCGTCTCAAGGCCTTACGCTCCAGCCAAAGAAGGTGAGAGGCGAGCCGACGAGGGTGACATCATCTGTCTCAGCGAGCCCGACGCCAAGGGTGTCTTCCAGAAGCGCACAGAGTTTCTCATCGGCCCCGTGCAGCTCCACGGCCTGTGCTGGCAGCCCGATACCGGCGACGGAAAGGGTGGGTGGCTCTGGTACTCGACGACAGGATCGATCCTCAAGGCCCGCGACACCACGGGCAATGGCAAGGCCGACGAGCTCGTGACCGTGATCGCCGATGGAAGGATTCCCACGGGAGGCGGGCACTGGTGGCGCTCGATGCTCGTCACCAAGGACACCATCTATACCTCCATCGGCGACGCTCAGAACGCCAGCGACCAGACCGCGACCGAGAGACAGAAAGTCTGGGCCTTCGATCTCGACGGCACCAAGAAGCGTGCCTTCTGCGGCGGGCTCCGCAACACCGAAAAGTTGCGGCTTCGCCCCGGGACCGACGAACTCTGGGGCATGGACCACGGCTCCGACAACTTCGGCAAGAAACTCGGCGAGGGTGAGAAGGGGCAGCCCGTCACCGACTTCTACCCGCCCGAGGAGATCAACCACTACGAGTCGGGGAAGTTCTACGGACACCCGTTCATCGCCGGTAATCGTGTGCCACGCTACGAGTACATGGACAAGCAGGACATCCTCGACATCGCGGCCCGCACGACAGTGCCCGAGCTCTGCATGCCTGCACACTGGGCGGGCAACGGCTTCACATTCCTTGACCCGACCGTTGTTGAGGCAACCGCCGCAAAGCCCGGCGCGATGCCCGCGGATCACGCGGGTGACATGATCGCGTGCTACCACGGCTCGTGGAATCGCACCGTGCCCGACGGGTACTGCGTGGTGCGGGTGCTTTGGGACAAGGAGGAGGGAAGGCCCATCGGATATGTGAAGCTCGTGGATGGTTTGAGCAAGGACAAGAAGCCGCTGCTGCGACCCGTGGACGCGGTGCAGTGTCCCGACGGGTCGGTGCTGTTCAGCTGCGACATGACGGGGAAGATCTATCGGATTCGCTACGTTGGGACGAAATAGAACTTCCGCTTGACTTGGGCCGGATAGCGGCGACACTTATGGCGATGTTCTTCGCGACGCACCATTTCGGCCACCATCACCGCCATGACGTTCATGGGGCCGGTTGAGTCGCGTGCGTTGATGGCAATCAGCACGTTTCCCGACGCCGGCCCTCTGGGTCGGCGTCTTGCGTTTTGGGCCTCTTTTCGGGCAAAATCGGACCAAAGGACTCTCGAATGACCTCCACAACAACTCTCAAACTCGCCCTGCCCAAGGGGCGCATGGAACAAGGTGTGAACGCTCTTCTGGCCGACGCGGGCGTGAAGGTGTCGGCGGCGGCGCGTGGATATCGGCCCAACATCTCGCTCCCGGGGTTCGAAGCCAAGGTTCTCAAACCGCAGAACATCATCGAGATGCTGGCCCTGGGCTCGCGCGACATCGGCTTCGCGGGCGCGGACTGGGTCGAGGAACTCGGCTTCACCGGACAACTCGTTGAGCTGCTCGACACCGGGCTCGACAACGTCCGCCTCGTTGCGGCGGCACCGGCTGAACTGGTCATTGATGGCAGGCTGGCCAAACGCGGCATCATCGTCGCCAGCGAGTTTGAGCGCCTCACGACCAAATGGCTCGCCGATCGCGGATACGCAGCCCAGGGGGCTCGGTTCGTCCGCAGCTTCGGCGCAACCGAGGTCTTCCCGCCCGAGGACGCCGACTGCATCGTGGACATCGCCGCCAGCGGCGCGACACTCGCAGCCAACGGCCTCGTCGTGTTCGACGAATTGACGCGATCGAGCACGCGGCTCTACGCGAGCCCGGCCGCGATGGCAGACGCGGGAAAGCGCGAGCTCGCCGAACAGCTCGTACTGCTCCTGCGGAGCGTGCTGGACGCCCGCAAGCGCGTGATGATCGAGTTGAACGTGCCCACGAGCAAGCTTGAGGCGGTGGTCGAGGTGCTGCCGTGCATGCGCGAGCCGACGATCGCCACCCTCCACCACGGGGCGGGATACGCCGTGAAGGCGGCGGTGCCGCGCGAGTCGCTCACGACGCTCATCATGAAAATCAAGCAACGCGGCGGGACAGATATCGTGGTGAGCACATTGAGCCAGATTGTGGCGTGAAAGACAGAGGCACTTGGCATTCGGGGAAGGCCGACGAGAAACACCATGGGCGGCTTTGAGGTCATCGCGAACGAAGCGTCGAAGCGGGCGAGTCCGTACGTGGCTCAGACGCAGCGGTACGCCATCGAGCTGTGGCTGGATGCGAACGAGGGGCCCGAGCCCCCGATGGAGGTTCTGCGGTGCGTGGAGCGGGCGGCGACTCTTCGCGGGTATCCAACGACGACGGAGCTGCGCGATCGACTGGCGACACGGATCGGCGTTTCGGTGGATCGCGTCGCGGTCACCGCAGGTGGGGACGATGCGATCGATCGGGCGTGCCGCAGCGTGCTGGGCCCAGGGAAAGAGATCATTCTCACGCCCCCGACGTTCGAGATGTTCCACCGCTACGCAGCCTTGACCGGTGCGAAAGCGGTGAATGTGCCATGGGATAGCCCCGGATTCCCGACCGAGCAGGTGCTTGCCGCGATGACACCCGACACCGCGGCGATCGCGATGGTGTCGCCGAACAATCCGACAGGACTCGTCGCAACGATCGATGACGTGCGCCGCGTCTCCGCAGCGGCTCCTCGCGCACTCGTGCTTCTCGACCTCGCGTACACCGAGTTCGCCGACGTCGATCTTCAGCCGCTGGTGCTCGACCTGCCCAATGTCGTGTCGATCCGAACGCTCTCGAAGGCGTGGGGGCTCGCAGGCCTTCGCGTGGGTTACGCAGTCGGGCATCCCGATGTGATCCGGTGGATTCGGGCGGCCGGCGGGCCCTACGCGGTCAGCGGGCCGTCGGCAGCCATCGCAGCCGCGATGCTCGACGCGCACGAGCACGTCATGCGGGAGTATGTCGCACGGGTGCGCGTCGAGCGGGCCGAGTTGTTCAAGGTGCTCGAAGAGGTCGGGCTTGATCCGTGGCCAAGTCAGGCGAACTTTGTGACAATCGGGGCACGGTGGAACGTGGAGATGTCACCGGAGGAAAGCCTAGCACGTCGCGGCATCTCGGTGCGTGCGTGGAGCGGACGGCGTGACCTCGCGCACAACGCGACACGAATCACCTGCCCGGGAAACACCGCGGCTTTCGACAGGCTTTGCCGGGCACTGCGGGAATCGGCGGCCGAGGGAATGGCTTGACAGAAGAAGGCATCACGAAGGAGGATTGCATGCGGACGGCGACAATCGCGCGGAAAACCAGTGAAACAGATATCGCCGTCACACTGAAACTTGACGGCACGGGCGTGGGACGTGTTTCAACGGGCCTTGGCTTCCTCGATCACATGCTGGGTGCACTCTCGAAGCACTCCGGGATTGATCTTGATCTCACGTGCGCCGGCGATTTGCACGTTGACGACCACCACACAGCCGAAGATTGTGCCATTGCGCTCGGGCAGGCGATCGATCAGGCCCTCGGAGATCGACGCGGAATCGCGCGGTTCGGCTCGGCTTATGCGCCGCTCGATGAGGCCCTGGCTCGCGTCGTGATCGATCTTTCGGGCAGGGCCGGATCGGTCGTCGAACTCCAACTCGCTCGTGAGAAAATCGGCGACATCGCCTGCGAGAACCTGACCCACTTCTTCAGTTCGCTCGCGTTGGGCGGCCGCCTCACGCTGCACGCCGACGTGCTTCGCGGCGAGAACGACCACCACAAGGCCGAGGCGGCGTTCAAGGCCCTCGCCCTCGCCCTGCGCCAGGCGGCCTCGCTCACATCATCGACCGAAATTCCCAGCACGAAGGGAACGCTGTAGTTTGCCGACGCTCGTGCACATACTCAAAACCGGATCGGCGAATCTCGCCTCGGTGGTCGCCTCGTTCGATCGTCTCGGCCTCTCGCCCGTGCTCACGAGCGATCCCACGGACGTGTGGCGGGCCGAACGCCTCGTTCTCCCGGGCGTCGGAGCGTTCGGCGCAGCGATGGCGAACCTGCGAACCGCGGGGCTCGTGCTGCCCCTGCGTGATCGGCTGGCGGCGGGGAAAGCAACACTGTGCATCTGCCTCGGCCTGCAGCTACTCGCGGAGACGAGCGAGGAATCGCCGGGCGTCACGGGGCTTGGAATCGTGCCCTCACGTGTAACGCGATTCACAGGCAACGTCAAGGTGCCGCAGCTCGGGTGGAGCACGATCGCGTCTCGCCCCGATGCTCGATTTCTGAGCCCCATGTGGGCGTACTACGCCAACTCGTACAAGCTCGACACCGTGCCGCAGGGGTGGACGGGCGCGACGAGCACGCACGCCGCGCCGTTCGTCGCCGCGATCGAGCGCGGCAGCGTCCTCGCGTGCCAGTTTCACCCCGAGCTTTCCGGCCCGCATGGCCTGGCATTGATCGAGCGCTGGGCGAGCGGGAGGGCAGCGACTCCACACAACACCTCGCCCGCAGCCGCAGACACCGCCATCCGAGTCATCCCATGCCTCGACGTACGCGATGGCCGCGTGGTCAAAGGCGTGAGGTTCCAGAATCTCCGCGACGCGGGCGATCCGGCGACGCAGGCCGTCGAGTACGAGCGACAAGGGGCCGACGAGCTCGTCATGCTCGACGTGTCGGCGACGCCCGAAGGCAGGTCCACAGCCGTCCAGACGATCAAAGCAATCCGTAAGGTGCTGTCCATTCCCCTCACCGTCGGCGGCGGCGTGCGTACGGAGGAAGATGCGGGAAGGCTGCTCGACGCAGGGGCTGACAAGGTGGGCGTGAACACCGCGGCGGTGCAGGGCCCGACACTGCTTTCGAGACTCGCGGCTCGGTTTGGGCGGCAGTGCGTGGTTCTGGCGATCGACGCGGCGATGGTTGATGACTTTGGAATCGACCGCCGCCGTCACGAGAAGAGCGAACCGCGATCCATCGACTCGAAGCTCGAAGGGTCCGCGCCCGACAAGCGGAAAATGTTCGATGATCACGATCTGATGCACCCTACCACCTGGGAAGTTGTGATCAACTCGGGCAAGCTTCGAACCAGGATCGACGCACTGCAATGGGCGGCAAAGGGCGCCGAACTCGGTGCCGGCGAAATCCTTCTCACCAGTTACGACCGTGACGGAACCGGCGCTGGTTACGACCTCGCCCTGATCGGCGCGGTTGTCGAACGCCTTGCGGAGCAGACACCGATTCCCGTGGTTGCCTCGGGCGGGGCCAAAACCGTCGAACACTTGGCGACTGCGGTACAGGCCGGCGCTTCGGCGGTGTTGGCCGCAACGATCTTCCACGACGCTGAAACCACCGTTGACACAGTAAAGCGCGGCCTGGCATCGCGTGGCATTGCTGTTCGGCTCGATGCCTCGATGCATTCTTCCACCTCAACCCCGGATTCGCCATGCTGATTCCATCCATCGATCTCATGGGCGGGCAAACCGTTCAGCTCATCGGCGGGCGAGACAAGGCCCTTGACGCGGGCGACCCCGCGCCGATCGCACGCCGGTTCAGCCTCGCGGGCGAGATCGCGGTGATCGACCTCGACGCCGCCATCGGCACGCCCGAGCACCCATCAAATCGCCGCCTCATCGAGCCGCTGCTGGCGAAGCACGCCTGCCGCGTGGGCGGCGGCATCCGCACGTACGAATCCGCTCTCTCGTGGCTCGACGCCGGCGCCGCGAAAATCATCATCGGCACAGCCGCAACACCCGAGCTTCTGCGCCGCCTCCCACGCCCGCGCCTCATCGCCGCCGTCGATTGCTTCAACGGCGAGGTCGTGGTCAAGGGCTGGCGCGAAGGCACCGGAAAGCAGGTCAAGGACGTGCTGCGCGAGCTTTCGCCCCACGTCGCCGGCTTTCTCGTCACCTTCGTCGAGCGCGAAGGCCGCATGCAGGGACTGCCCATCGACCAGGCCGCCGCCCTGCGTGACGCCGTGGGCGACGCCAAACTCACCGTCGCCGGCGGCGTCGCAAGCGCGGACGAGATCGCCCAGCTCGACCGCCTCGGGCTCGATGCACAGGTCGGCATGGCGATCTACACCGGAAAAATCGACTTCGCCGACGCTCTCATCGCCCCGCTCATCACCGACCGGCCCGACGCCCTCTTTCCCACCGTCGTCTGCGATGAGCACGGACACGCCCTCGGCCTCGCGTACTCGAGCCGCGAGAGCCTCCGCGAAGCCTGCCGCACACTTCGTGGCGTCTACCACTCACGCTCCCGCGGCCTGTGGGTCAAGGGTGCCACCAGCGGCCACACGCAAGAGCTCCTCCGCATCGACCTGGACTGCGATCGCGACACGCTTCGTTTCACCGTCCGACAGCTCGGCCCCGGATTCTGCCACCACAACACGACCACCTGCTGGGGCGACGCCGCAGGCATCGCGGGCCTCGAACACACGCTCGCCCAGCGCCGTGAATCCGCCCCGACGGGCTCCTACACGCGACGACTCTTTGACGACTTGTCCCTGCTTCGCTCCAAAATCATCGAGGAAGCCGGCGAACTCGCCGCCGAGCTAGCCGACGCACCCGACACCTCCACCGCCCAACGTGTCGTCGAAGAATCAGCGGACGTCTTGTATTTCACACTCGTCGCCCTCGTCAAGCATGGCCTCTCGCTCGCCGACGCCGCCCGCGAGCTTGATCGCCGCTCGCTGGTCGTGACACGGCGCAAGGGCGACGCGAAAGCCCTGCCGAACGCCGCCAAGCCCGAGAAAGGCCCGATCCCATGAGCGTCGTGCTGAAGATCATCGCCGCCAGCGAGCTTCCCACAACCCCGCGCGAGCCCGTCGATGCCGCCACGCTTGCCGCCGTGGCCCCCATCGTCGACGACGTGCGGCGCGAAGGGTTGCCCGCGATCCAGCGCCACTCGATTCGCTTCGGCGAACTTGTGCCGGGGCAGCCGGTGATGCTTGAACAGGCAGCACTCAAAGCGCACGCGGATGCAATCGCGCCCGATGATCTTGACCTGCTCAAACGCATCGCCGCCCGAATCAGTTCCTTCGCACACACGCAGCGCGCCGCAATCACCGACCATCTCGTCGTCCCCGTCCTCGGCGGCACCGCCGGGCACGCCCTCGCACCCGTCTCCTCCGCAGGCTGCTACGCGCCGGGCGGCCGATACCCGCTGCCCTCCAGCGTGCTGATGACCGCATGCGTCGCTCGCGCCGCCGGCGTGGGCCGCGTGATCGTCGCGTCGCCACGCCCCTCGCCAATCACGCTCGCCGCCGCCCACGTCGCCGATGCCGACGCCTTCCTGTGCATCGGCGGCGCACAAGCGATCGCTGCCCTCGCGTATGGCTTTGTTGACTTCCACGCTGTCGATCTCGTCTGCGGGCCCGGGAACAAGTACGTCACCGCCGCCAAAAAGCTTGTCATGGGCACCGTGGGCATCGACATGCTCGCGGGCCCCAGCGAGCTTGTCGTTCTTGCCGACGAATCCGCAAACGCGAGCCTCATCGCCGCCGATCTTCTCGCCCAGGCCGAGCACGACGACGACGCAGCGCCAATCCTCGTCACAACCAGCGCGGCCTTGGCAGACGCCGTGAACGCCGAGCTCTCACAGCAGCTCCTCACCCTCCCCACCGCGCCCACCGCCCGCCGAGCCTGCAACAACGGCGTGGCGGTCATCGCCCGCTCGATGGATGATGCCATCGCAATCGTTGATCGCCTCGCCCCTGAACATCTTGAAATTATGACGGCCGACACGCGATCCATCGCGGCTCGTTGCACAAACTACGGCGCAGCATTCATCGGCAAAGGCTCGGCCGAGGTCTTCGGCGACTATGGCGTGGGCCCAAACCACACGCTCCCCACCGGCGGCTCCGCTCGTTTCGTCGCCGGGCTCTCAGTGTTCACGTTCCTACGGGCCCGCACGTTCATCGATCTTGAGCCCACCGCTCAGCTCATCAGCGACACCGCCCGCATGGCACGCCTCGAAGGTCTCGAAGCCCACGCCCGGGCCGCCGAATCACGCAAACATTGAGACCCGTCCTTACCGCTTTCGTCCCCTAATCCGCCCGAACATCCGATTTGGCGGAAGCTGCGTCGGCACCTGCCCACCCGGAAACTTGCTCGCGTCCGTCGCACCCGACGCCGGCATCTGAAGGTTCACCGACGCCTCCACGCGGCTCATCTTCGCCTCAAGCGGCGCGGGAGGCGTGAACGTCGGCCCGCCCACAACCTGCAACCCGCCCGAATCGCGGCTGTCCGGGTCGCGATACCCATCGGGCTTCTGCCCAGTCGTGAAATCCTTGTACTCCAGGCTCGGAATCTCGCGATTGATCAAGTGCTCGATATCCGTCAGCAGACGCCCCTGCTGCGGCGTCACAAAGCTCCACGCCACACCCCGTCGTCCTGCCCGGGCCGTTCGGCCGATGCGGTGGACGTAAATCTCGGGATCCTCGGGCAGATCAAAGTTGATGACGTGCGAGATATCGTCCACGTCGATCCCGCGCGACGCCAGGTCGCTCGCAATCAGCACCGTCATCTCGCCGCTCCGCAGGTGTTCCATGACCTTGTTGCGTTTGCCCTGCGGCATGTCGCCGTGGATCGCGCGAACATCAATCCCCGCGTCCTTGATCCGCTTGGCCAGCTTGTCCACCGTCCGCTTGAGCCGGCAGAACACAATCGTCAGCGCGGGTGCCTCGTGCTTGAGCAGGTGAACCAGCAGCCTCTCCTTGTCCCAGCCCTCCACAGTCAGATAGTGCTGCTCGACCATGCTCACCGTCAACGACCCCGCCGCCGTAATCACCTTCTCCGGGTCACGCATGTACTTGCGCGCCAGCCTCTCGATGTCGGGCGAGATCGTCGCCGACACCATCACCGTCAGACGCCCGGGGCCCCCAGGCACCTCCACCGGCGGCGGGCACTTGTCCAGAATCTTGCGGATATCGTCGCGGAACCCGATGTCCAGCATCCGGTCCACCTCGTCGAGCACCACAAACCGCACGTTGTTGAAGTGGATATACCCGCGCTCCACCATGTCCATCAGCCGGCCCGGCGTCGCCACGATGATGTGAGCACTCTTCTCAAGATTCCTCACCTGCGACTGGATCGCCTGCCCGCCAAAAACGGTGACGGCGCGGATGGGGGTGAACTGGGCAAGCTCGTTGATTTCGTTGGTGATCTGCACCGCAAGCTCGCGCGTGGGGGCGAGGATGATCGCCTGGAACTGCGCGTCCTTGTTGCACATGTGGATGATCGGGAGCCCGAACGCCGCGGTCTTGCCCGACCCGGTCTTCGCCTGCCCCATCACATCCCGTGGCCGCAGCATGACTGGGATAAGGGCCGCCTGGATGTGCGTGGGCCGGGTGAATCCCAGGGCTTCAACGCCCTTGAGGACGCTCGATCGTAGCCCCAGCTCAGCAAACGACGACACTTCGTTGAAGATGTCGTGCCCTTTGCGGGCGTTGGGGTCGCCGGATTCCTCGGTCGCACCCGCAGGGCTTTCCGCGGGCTCAGCGGGCATCGAAGGATCGGTGGAATGAGCGTTCGGAATGGTGTCGTTGGTCATATGGCTTGCTTGGGACTCGAATGGGCCAAATGGCAGCCCGGATAATGAGCGCGAAATGATAGGGAAGCTCAAACGCCCATACGCGGAGGGCCACCGTGAATTGTTCTATGGGCCCATGGGCGACTCTTCTCGCCATGCCGGCCCCGCCGATCATCGACCCTCGCGATGCTTGCGATCCCCGAGCTTGGGCTCGGTCCCCGCCATGATGCGCCCGAGATTACCCCGATGCTTCACGACCACAAGAACCGCCACCAGTCCCATGAGAGCCACGAAAGGCCACGCCCCCGCCGTATCCGTATCCGAGCCCGCCATCAGCCAATGCTGACGGCTCGACACCGTAAACACCGCGAGCGTCGAAACAGGCAGACTGCACGCCCCCACCAGCGACGCAAGACTGACATACCGCTTTGCCGCCAGCAGGCACGCAAACACCGCGAGCGCAACAAACGCCGCAATAGTGAGAATCGGGAACACACCCAGCACGCACCCAAGCCCCGTCGCCACGCCCTTGCCCCCCCTGAACCCCAGCCATGGACAAAACATGTGCCCCAATATCGGCGCCAGCATCACCCCGAGCCACCACATCGCCTGATCAAGTGGCATGTGTATCCGACCCACGAGCCCCCCCAGCATCCCCGCCGCGAGTGTCGGCACAAATCCCTTGAGCAGGTCCGCCGAAAAACACTGGAGCCATCCCTTTGCCCCCAGCACACGCCCGACGTTGGTCGCTCCGATATTCCCCGAGCCATGCTTGCGGATATCAATCCCCCGGGCGCGAGCGATCAACAGCCCGCTCGGAATTGACCCGGCAAGGAAACCCAGCGCGATGGCGGCGAGCCAGAATGTCATCCCGGCTTCTTGAATAGCATGCACCCGAAGGTGTAAGGCTTGCCCGGAAATCGCCGATTCAGCGGCAACCTCACTCCATCATCCGCCAGCGACTGATTGCCCACCAGCGGCAACCCGATCGCCTCGCGGATCGCATCCACATGCGCCATCGAGTACATCGGCGCCTCCGTCGGCGCGTGCTCCCCATAATCGAACGACAGATACAGCAGCCCGCCGGGCCTGAGCAGCGACGCCATCCGCCGCGCCAAAACCGCCTGCCCGGGCGGCACCACATGCTCAATCACACAGAAGCAGTACACGCGATCAAACCCGCCCGGCACACCCAGCTCCTCCGCCCTCACCTCCGTCGTCACCAGATTGTCGGTACGTGCCGTCACATCCAACCCGCGCTTCCTCGCAATCTCGCTCGTCTGCCGCGTCATCTTCTCATTGATGTCCAGGCACACGACCTTGTCGCCCAGCGACGCCAGATAAAACACCGGCATCGTCATCGCCCCGCCCACATCAAGCACCGTGAACTTCTGCCCCGCCACCCTCACAGGCCCCGACGTGCCCGAGAGCGCGAGCCCTCGCGTGTATTCCCACATCTTGTGCCGCCGCACATACCACCGCCGCTTCACCGACCCGTTCACACCCAGCGGCTGCCCCGCAAAGAGCCACCGCCATACCCACCGGCGCAGTTCGCCCGCCGTCGACGCGAACGCGGGCTGCCGCAGATCGTTGTAATCCAGCGTCTTGTTGATGAGAAGCACGGCGGGCGCGTCACCGCTCGCCACCGCGCTGCCCGTCTCTGGACTCTTGAGAACTGAGTTCATAGAGAACGGTATGCTTTGTCAGGTGATACGCCCCGGTGGTCAACGCCGCCAGCCACCCCGCCGACCCGTCCCGCCACGCCCCCTTCACCACCGCCTGCTTGAGCACCGCACCCACGCCCGAAACCACCGCCCGCATCGGCCCGCTCCGCACGCCCTTGCGGTGCAGCACCTGGGCCGAAATCCGCGCCAGCGCTACCTGCTTCTGCAACTGGTGCGCAAAAGTCTCAAAGCTGTCGTGCCGAAGCGTCCCCGCAAGATCGCCCGTGCGATGCTCGTGCCCGATCAATTCCAGCTTGTCGTGCGGGTCATCACCACCCCACCGCGCCACCCCGCGCCGCACCAGCCGCAGCCGCCACTCGGGCTGCCACGCATGATCCAGAAATCGCCCGCGATACCATATCTTGCGATTCACCCGATACCCGCCCATCGCCGAATCGTCCTTCTCTATCGCCTCCATGATCGATCGGCACAGATCGGGCTCCGGCGGCTCATCGCTGTCCAGACACAGCACCCAGGGCTTCTCGCACAACTCCATCGCCATCTGCTTGGTCGCAATGTGCCCACGCCATTCCGCACGCACCACCCGCGCCCCGTGCCGCTCCAAAAGCCCGATCGTCCCATCCGTCGATCCCGAATCGACCGCCACGATCTCACCCGCGCCCCCGGCCCGGTCCGCCACCAGCTCGCGCACAGCTTCAAGCACGCGCCCGATCGTGGACTCGTTGTTCTTGCACACAATCGCCACCGAAAGCGGCATCTACTTCTTCCCCTTCAAAAGATCCCCGATCCCCCGCTTGATCAACTCCTCGGGGTTGATCAACTTCGCCGCCTCCTTCAAGAACATCTCCGTGTCGATCGACGTCCGCCGCCCGCTCGCGTTCCCTCGTGTTCGAATCGGCACCCCCAGCGACTTGATCCCATCGCCCGCGATCGCCCCCAGCGGACCCTCCAGGCTCTTGGACACATCGCTCGACAACGCGCTGAACGGCACCCACGTGATGAAATCAATCTCCTTGTTCACAAGGTTGTACGTCCCTTCCATCTCCACGCGAAGCTTCCCCAACGGCACCTCCCACCGCTGCACCTGCGCAACGCCCGATCTGATCGCAACCGTCATCGCCTTGAGCTTCGTCCCCGCCGTCCCCTCGGTCTTCTGATGCACCGCCGACAGAAACTGCGCAAACTCCGGTGAGGTCTCAAAGCTCACCTCCCCCGGGTCAATGCTCAGATCCGCGTTGAGCTTGGACAAATCGTTGTCCAGCGGCACCCTCATCTCGCTTCCCACCACCCGGCCCGGCTCGTCGGTCATCTTCTTCTCGACCTTCCCGAAAAACGGCATCGCCTTCACCAGGCTCGCCGATAGCTCGGGAGTCATCTCCATGATCGTCACACGAAGCGGCGCCTCCCGCGTCGTGGTAAACATCTTGTCCGCCACCACACCCCTCACCGAAAGCTCCGCACGCGGGCTCTTCGCGCTCACCTCAAGCTTCCCGCCCGACTTCCCGAACCGATCCGCGTCAATCTTCAACTGCGCGATCGGGCCCAAAGCCTCCACAAGCCGCCCGTTCTGCTTCGCCAGGACATCAATCAACGCCGTCGGCAGCGCAGGCAGCTCGCCCGACGCCGTCACGATCGCCGCGTCGGGAGTGACATTCCCCTTCGCATCCGCCAGATTGCTCACCGAGCCCTGAAACTTCATCCCGCGAACCGCCGGCGCAGTCCCCGTCGCAGCCTCACCAATCTCAGTCCTGAACCGCACTCCACCCCCACCCACATCCGCCCGTTCAAGCCCAACGCTCACGTTCGCCAGCCGCGTCGTCGTCCCGTCACCCGCCGCAAGCTCCACACTCGGTATCGTGATCCCAAGAACCAGATCAAATACTCCAGGCCTCATCGGCCCCACTCCCTCCCCCTTCGACACCACCGCCTTCTCAAGCGACACATTCACCTGCAAGGGCTTCATCAGCCTCGCCGCAGGTGTTGGTTGTGCCCCGCGCACAACCCCGCCACCCGAGCCCGCCGCAGGCTCCGAAAGCATCTTGTTCACCCACGCCGTGTCGGGCGTCCACGTAAACGTCGCCGGCTCACGCATCGCAATCCGGTCGGGCATCACATCAACACGCAGCGGGGCCGCCGTCCCAAGCCGCGGAGCCGTCAACGCCGCCTCCGCCGCCATCGTGCTCTTGGAAAGATCCCCGTCGAGCGAGGGCGTCAATATCAGCTTCGTGTCCGCGCTGATCGTGTCTCCCAACGCACCCGCCAGCGTCCCCGGCTGCCCCAGCAGTTCATCCACCGTCGCCGTCGACGCGTCCTTCAACGATGCCGCCAGCGTCATCACGCCCAGCGGCCGAACGCCCGCCGGTTGCACCTCCACCTCTCCATCCACCGACGCGCTCAACATCCCCACCGCCCCAACCATTCCCCCGGCTCGCACCACTCGACCAGCAAGCGACGCCTTCAACGCCCCACGCGCCCCGGGATTTCCCATCGCTACCGCCAGCGGCACATTCAACGCCGCCGATAGATCCGAAATCCCCGTCGTCCTCAGAGACCGCCGCGGCTTGCCCGCCTCCGCCACCGTCAGCCCATCAACCAGCAGCCCCGTCGGCGACGTGACCTTCACCCAGACCGTCCCTTTGCTCGCCGAAAAATCGGGCTTCATCTTGTCGTTGAGCACAAGCCTGATTGGTTCCACCGCCGCCCGAATCTCCGTCGCCACCGCAAGCCTGGGCAAGTCCTTGCTTCCCGCCGCAAACCGCTCCTTCAATGTCTCCGCAAGCTGTGGCGTCAGTTTCGTCGTCGCCGTGAGCGACCGCAGATCAACCGCCTTGGCCGACACCCCCGCATCCATCGCAACATTCAGATTCGCCCCCACCACCGATCCCTTCGCGTCAATCCCCCCCTGCTCAGTCTTGCTCGGCGCACTGTCCAGTGTCACACTCACCGTCGGCCCAACCGCCTCACGAATCAACGACGCGAGCTGCGCCGGAGTCATCGCCGCCGGAAGCGCCGCCCCATCAACACTGCGTGGCACTGCCGCCACCGCCGCTTGCGGCTGAAACTTCGCCAGTGCTGTCGGCGCATCCATAATCCGCACATGCGCCACCGGCGTCATCGCCGCCGCCATATTCACCGGCTTCGCGCCATCACCCGTGAACAGGCCCGCAAACTCCCCCGATGCGTCCACCGTGAACGGCGAGCCCTCATAACTCATCGTCCCCTTCGCAATCGCCACCATCGGCTTGCCCGGTACAAACACCGCCACCACTCCCATCGTCTGCACCTGTATCGCCTCCGCCATCGCCCCGCCACCACCACCCTTGCTGTCCTGTTCCGACGTCGGCCGAATCGTCCACGCCCATGCGCTCACCACCACCCGCGCCGCCGACCGGTCAAGCTGCGGCCTGTTCTCCTTGTCCAGCGCAACATCAATCCCCGTCACCGTCATCGACACCTGCCCCGCAGGCGACAACGCCCACGCCGGATTCTCACCCAGCACCCGCTGCGCAATCTGCGCCGCCGACTTGATCTCCGCCCTGAACCCCTCGCCACGCGACTTGAACGACCCATCAGCAACCGTGAACAACCCCGATGCCTCGATCCGCTCTCCCTTGATCGCAATATCAATGTCCGCTGGCGGAATCGACCCAGCCGCACCGCCCGCCGCGCTCTTCGCCGTCATCGCTACATCCAGCGTCGGGCCCACATCCTGCGTCAGATCGATCGGCATCGTCTCGGGCAGAAACGGCTGCGCAATCGCCGTCGCCACGCCCTTGATCTCAAACTTCCCCAAAAGCCCGCCCGGAATCCCCGCTATCGCCTGCCCCTTGGAATCCACCAGACTCCCCGTCGAAAGATCGACATCAATCGTGCCCGCAGGCTTGCCATCAATCGTCGCGCTCGTCACCGCCCTCAGCTTCGCCCCCGTCGCAAGGTCCGCGATCTTCACCGACGCATCCAGCGGCATGATCGCAAACGCCTTCTCCGAGCTCCCCACCCCACCAGCCCCCTGCAACTTCACCTTTCCCGTCATGCCCGTCGTCTTCACCGACACATCGCCCGCCACTCCCCGCAGATCAACCGCCCCGCCATTCCCCGGCAGCTTCGCACGAAGCCCCTCGATCTTCATCGTCACGTCCGGCATCGCCGCCAGCGTCATCGCCGCACCCGCCGAAAACGTGCAAAGTTCAGCCGCCCTGGGCACCAGCGCCTGGATCGCGCTCCCCGTCACACTCACATCAATCGGCCCGCGCGACGCCACCACGCCATCCGCAATCGCAAGCTTCGCGCTCGCCTTTGCGCCCGCCGACTCAAACACGATCGTGGCGTCCGCCTTCTTAAGCCCACCCTTCACGCTGATCCTCGCCGTCGCCTTCTCGCCCACTCCCGTCGCCAGCCGATTCCCCATCCCCATCGCCGCATCCGCCAATGCAACCGGCACATCCGTCAACTCAAGCTTCAGGTCCACCTTCAACGCATCCGCACCCATCGGCTTCGCCGGATCAAACGTCAACTTCCCCGCCTCATCGCTCCAGTTCTCCACATCCAGCGTGCCCTTCACCGTTCCCGCGCCGCCTCCCGACCCCTTCGCCTTCGCATCAAACCGCACCGCCAGCGGCTTGCCGTTCCGCGCCGTCGCCGACACATTCACCCCGCTCAGCGATACCGACATCGCCGCCCTCCCCACCGCCTTCGCCGTCGCCGGACTCCCCTGATCCACATACGTCAGATCCATCCCCGACACATCCAAAACCACCGCCAGCCCCTTGGGCATCGCTGCCGGCTCGCTCCTCAAACTCGGCTTGGCCGCGCTCTCCGCCTTGGGCTTCTTCGGCGCAAGTGCCCGATCCAGATTGGTGCTGCCGTCCGCATACCGCACCACATCCGCCTTCCCCTCAATCTTCACCGCACCCAGATTCCGACTGCCCGTCATCATCCCAAACAGCCCATGCTCAACCGTCAGCTTGAGCCGCGCAATCTCCTTGCCGTCCGCATCAAACAACTTCGTCGTACCCAGCCGCTGCCCGCTGAACCACCCGAACGACGCATCGTTCACCTCAAGCCGCCCCGTCAACCCCGCAAACTTCGGCACAAGCCACGGCGCGAGCATCCCACCAATCGTCGGCCCGCCCACCACCAGCGCAAGTGCCCCCGCCGCCAACCCCGCACCCGTCCACAAAAGCCACCGCCGCCGACGCTTCGCCTTCGCCCCAGGCTCCAGCACAACCGCCGCTTCCTTCACAGCCTTGTCCTTCTTCGGCTTGGCGTTCCAGAACGCCGCATCGCCACCCTCTTCCGCCGCATCCGGCACAGGTTTGTCCGGCTTCTTGGGCGCTTCGTCCCCACCCTTGCCCCAAAAATCGCCGCCCTGGCTCTCCGTGCTCATGCGTCGGCTCCATATCGTCCACCCATCGCGTCTTGAGCCCCCACTCCTGAGCCCAACAACCGCTCCAGGAACGATAGAGGCGCTCCGCCCTCCCCGCCTACCTTCCGAGCCCCCCCGGCGCCAGCCGGGGGGTGCCTTGCCGCCTTTCCTCCCAACCCTCCCCCCGGCTTGCGCCGGAGGCTCGGTCCCTACACTCGGCCCATGACCACCCAGCCCACCGCCCCTAAATCCATGGACGCCATCATGGCCCTCTGCAAACGCCGAGGGTTCATCTACCAGGCCTCCGAAATCTACGGCGGAATCAACGGCTTCTGGGATTACGGGCCCCTCGGCGCCCAACTCAAGAAAAACCTCCGCGAGGCGTGGTGGGAGGACATGATTATGCGCCCGGCATGGGGGCAGAATGGGCCAAACGGGAGTCGCGTGAGGTGCTTGCCGCTTGAGACCCGGATCGTTCAGCATCCCAAGGTGTGGGAGGCAAGCGGACATGTGGCGGGATTCAACGATCCGATGGTTGACGACAAGGAGACCAAAGGCAGGTTTCGTGCTGATCATCTATTTGGTCTCTTTGCGATGATTTCGGCACAATGGGATCAAGACGGATTGACACGGCTGGCTGCAAACGTCGCCAACACACAGCATCCACCAATTCGAACAATTGTCGCCAGTTCACCGCACGAGGCCCTCGAGTTGGCGCTCGCGGATAAGAAGGCAATGAAGCCATTCAAGTTGGGCAGCATCCTGCTGCAGGTTGATGGAATGAGCGCGATCTCCTCTGTTGTAGAAATCGAAAACAACGATGGTTCGAAGGGCTTCGGCGTGTTCATGCTTGTATTCGCCGGAAATTGGGGTACCAGTTACCTTCAGGGCCAACCAGAAAAAATTCCGTCTCCATTCAGTGGAAAGGCGGGCTCACTTACCCAACCCCGTCAGTTCAATCTGATGTTCAAGACCTATCTCGGCGCGACCGCCACGGAAGACGACAAGGCCTACCTCCGCCCCGAAACCGCCCAGGGCATCTTCGTCCAGTTCAAGAACGTCGTCGACACCAACCGCATCAAAGTCCCCTTCGGCATCGGCAACACCGGCACCTCCTTCCGCAACGAGGTCACCCCTCGCAACTTCACCTTCCGCTCCCGCGAGTTTGACCAGATGGAACTCGAGTTCTTCTGCCACCCCGACGAGTCCCAGGCCTGGTACAAGTTCTGGCGCGACTTCCGCATGGAATGGTGGAAATCCATCGGCCTCGCCGGCGACAACCTCATCCTCCGCGAGCACGACAAAGACGAACTCTCCCACTACTCCACAGGCACCTCCGATGTCGAGTACCGCTTCCCCTTCACCGCGCCAGGCTTCGGCGAACTCGAAGGCATCGCCCACCGCGGCAACTACGACCTCACCCAGCACCAAACCCACAGCAAGGTCAAACTCGAATACAACGACACCGAACGAGGCGAACTCCTGCCCAACGGCTCCCGCCGAGGCGAACGCTACCTCCCCCACTGCATCGAGCCCGCCGCCGGCCTCGACCGCGGCGTCCTCGCCATCCTCTGCGAGGCCTACACCAAGGACGATTCCCGCCCAAGCCCCGAGTTCATGAAGTTCCACCCGCGCGTCGCCCCCGTCAAGGCCGCCGTCTTCCCGCTCGTCGCCAAGGACGGCATGCCCGAGGTCGCCGAGAAACTCCACGCCGACCTCACCGACCGCTTCTGGAAACTCGGCGCCATCGAGACCGACGAGAAGCAGACCATCGGCAAACGCTACGCCCGCATGGACGAGGCCGGCTGCCCATACTGCTTCACCATCGACGGCGACACTCTCACCCAGCACACCGTCACCTGCCGCGACCGCGACACCGGCACCCAAACCCGCATCGCCCTCGACCAGGTCGCAACCTTCCTCTCCGAAAAGCTCGGAGTCTGACGATGGACGCGAACGTCCAATACCAAGATCACGACCAGTCCTCGAATCGCGTTCCAAACCACGCCCACGACGAGTCTTCGAGTCGTGGCGCTCGCCCCCACCCTTCGCCCACGAAATCACAACATCCCGAGCCTCCTGCCTGGTTCCACGTCTGGTTCTCGACTTTCGGAACCTGGCTCCGAGGTGACGCCCGAGGTTTCCGTGACCACGACCATCGCATCCACACTCGGGCGACTATCGAATCCCCCTCCCGCCGAGGAACACGCCGGACTCCGCCGCTGGGTGCGTGAGAACATGCACAAGAACCCGGTCAGGCTCGATTCCTCGCTCCGCGCTCGATTGCTCGACGAAATCGTCCGCCTGTTCGTGGAAAAGCAAGTCGAACTCCTCGTCGTCGCGGGCGCCGTCGATCACGTCCATGGCGTCGGTCTCTTTCCCGCCAACGAAGTGCGTCAGCTCATCGGACACGCCAAGCGGTACTCGTCCCACGCCATCCGAAACCAAATCCCTGGCTCAGTCTGGGGCAGAAAGTGCGGTCTCAAACGCATCACAGACAAAGAGCAGCAACGCCGCACGTTCAACTACATCGCGGATCATCGCGACGAGGGCGCGAGTGTCTGGACCTTTCGCGACGCGAGGTAACCTCGCTACAAGCGCCACGACTCGAAGACTCGTCGTGGGCGTGGATTACTAGCGAATCTGAATCTTCATTCCCACGCGCAACTGACGCAACCAACACGAGATAGCTCGACGCCCGCCATGCCACTATCGCAACCCCACCCGGTCGGTGTCTGTACACGTATAGTTCAGCTCATTCCCGGTCGGAATTCACAGGAGGTCTCCATGTCACGCACCAACGCTCTCACGCTTCTCGGTCTCCTCGCTCTCGCCGGCACCGGCGCGGGCCTTGCAGGCTTTGCCCCCTCACCTACAGCCGCACCTGCCGCCTCGCTCGTCGAGCCAGGCTCCTTCGAGGTTGACCCGGGCCACTCCTCCGTCGTCTTCAAAATCAGCCACATGGGCGTCTCCAATTTCTACGGCCGCTTCAACGGCATCTCCGGCTCCTTCAAGACCGACTCCAAAGCCCCCGAGTCCTCCACCATCGAAGTCGCCGTCAAATCCGACTCCGTCGACACCAATCAGCCCCAGCGCGAAGGCCACCTCAAGAGCCCCGACTTCTTCAACGTCAAGCAGTTCCCCACCATCACGTTCAAGTCCTCGGGCATCACCAAGGCCGCCGATGGCAAACTCACCCTCGCTGGCGACATCACCCTCCTGGGGGTCACCAAGCCCGTCTCAGGCACCCTCGAACTCACCGGCGAGAAAGACGGCGGCCCCAAGATGGGCTATCGCGCAGGCCTCGAAGCAATCGTCAAAATCAAACGATCCGACTTCGGCATGACCACGTATGTCAAAGAAGGAATGCTCGGCGACGAGGTCACCCTCACCGTCTCCCTCGAAGGCACCAAGAAGTAGCCACGCCCGGTGGCACGGGCTTCCAGCCCGTGATCTCCCCGATCCACGAGCTTCCAGCCCGTGTTTCAGGCCCGTACTTCAACCCGTCCCCGCTCGATTCGTTCCCCAACGTCTCCCCTCCAACCTGGCCGATCGGGGTAACCCGTCGGCCAGGCTTTCCGCAACGCTTTCTGCCCAGGGGCCCCGATTTGCCCATCAAGACCATTCTCTGGGCCACCGTCATTCCGTCGGGCGTTGTTGCCATCGCGCTCATTCTCATCTCCATCATCGGACGACGCGCCACCGCCCGCGTCCAGCGCAGCTCCGCTCCCACCACCGCCTGGTCCATCCTCTCCGTGCTCCTCCTCACCGCCGCCTTCGCCTTCGGCTCCTTCGTCGCCCTGGGCAAATGGCCAAGCCTTCCTCCAAAGGCCGGCGAAGAATGGCTCGTCTACATCGCCCTCGCAGCCGGACTCCTTGGAATCGCTCTCTCCGTCACGTCCACTCGCCTCGCGACCCGCTTCGCCGCAATCATCACCGCCACACTCGCCCTGGGCGTCGTCCTCCTCGCCCTCGCCAACGCCGCCGATATGGGAACCAGCCTCACTCGGCTCCTCTGGTGCGCCGGCATCTGCATCTACATCATCACCCTCGCTTCACTCACCGAGCGCGCAGCTCGCATGCACGACGAGACCGGCAAACCCGCAACCGGTGCCGCAACCCTGCCGCTCACCCTCGCCCTCGCCGCCCTCCTCTCCTCGCAGGCCATCACCTTCTCCGCCAACGCCAAAGAAGGCATGATGATGGCCGTCCTCGGTGGCTCCCTCCTCGCCATCGCCGCCGCACAGCTCGTCTGGCCCTGGCGCTTCTACATCCGAGGCTTGGGCCCCCTCGTTGCCGCCCTTTACGCCGGCCTCTGGTTCACCACCAAGTTCTACACCGACGACACGCACTGGCCAGCCGCTATCTTCGGCCTCCTCGCTCCCTTCCCCTCGCTCGCCGTTTGCCTCGCGCCGCGCATCACAGGCCCCGCAGGCTTGTTCGCCAAACGCCGCCTCCTCGCTGCTTTCTTGCTCGCAACGATCACCGCCATCTTCGGCGCAGCCGCCATCGCCGCAGCCTACTCGATGAAACCGCCCGCCACACCCTACGACACGTACTAGCCGTAAACCTCGCCCCCTACCAGATCCACCGCACCTGCCCCGCATTCGGCACCGGTATCTTCGCCCCAAAGATCGCCTGCTGGTGGATCGCCGGAAAGTACACCAAAAACGCCTTCCCGATCATCAGCTTCTCAGGCACCACCCCCGGCGTCGGATCTATCAGCGTCACCCACGGGTCCACCATCTGCCACGCCCGCGCATCCGCACTCAACGGGCTGTTGTCCCCGCACACGAAATACTGCTCGTCTCCCAGAATCTTGTCAGTCGCCTCGCCCGGATACGCTCCCGCCGCCGACCGAATATACACCCCGTTCGCCGACGGGTTCGCCATGATCGGCTGATAGAACAAATCCCGCGCCAGCGTCACCCGATGAACTGTGCAAGGCCCCGAAAGCTCCAGCCAGGGCTCAGGCTTGCAATACGCCCCGCCATACCCGAACTGCGTCGACTTCCCTTGCGACACGCTCTTGGAATCAAGCACCATGATCTCCGCAAGCGTCTTGCCAAACACCCGCGCCACCCGCTCCTCGGGCGACCAGTTGTACTCGCCCGACGCCGCCAGCTCGCCCTCCACCCAGAGCTGCACCCGCTGATCGGCATGCCAGAACTCGACATTCGTCACCGCGTTCGCCGCCAGCACGCCCCCACCCCGCTTGCCCATCGGCCTCTTGTCCAGCACAACCCACGCGCCCGCCGCATTCCCCGCCTCGCGCATCTCCACCACCGCCTCGTACCCGCCGCTTCCAGTCGGCACAAGCCGCCCGCAAAACTCGTGCCCCCGCGTCCGCAACACCGCCGCAAACTCCTGCCCCTCGCTCGCCGGCTCAACTCCCGCCGCAAGTTTCAGATCCGACACCGGAAAGAACAACGCCTGCCCCGGCGCGTTCTTGGTGCCGTTCACCGGAAATGCCTCATTGAACGGATACGAATCAACAAGATGCCACGAGTGCCGCAGCGAATCCCGCGCCGCCCGCGCCTTCACCCCGTCGTCATAGAACGCCCCATAGTTGAGCTTCATATCCGGCTCAATGTTCCACCTAAGAGTCGTCGGCCCGTTCCCCTTGTACATATACGCCGGCTTCCCGTCGATCTCCCACCCCGCCGACCCCGCGACCCAGGGGCCCACAAACGGCTTGCCGCTCTTGGTCGTCGTCGGCGTATACCGGCTGTCAAACACCGTCTGCCACGCCGTCCGCTGCGCCCGCTCATCCTTCCGCGCAATAGTCCACCCGGGCAGCGTCCACGAGTTGACCCCCACCGGTTGCGACGCGCCCTCCTGCACCTTGCGCACAAACACATCGCCGTCTATCAGCGCCACCTGCTCATTCGGCAGCCCGATCAGCCTCTTGATGAAGTTCCGCGACGGATCCTGCGGATCCTTGAACACCACCACATCAAAACGCGCTGGCTTGAACACAGGCCACACATACCGCAGCACAAAGATCCGATCACCCGAAAGCAACGGCGTCCCTTGCTCCAGCGTCACAGGCTCCTTGGTCATCGGGTCCACGGGCTCAAACTTGCCCATGTCAAACCCGCCGATCCGCCCACCCTGCTGCGCCAACGGGTCCGACTGGCTCGGATCAACCCGCGACTCAAACCAAGGCGTGATCTCCCACGTGTACCCGTTGGCCGCGTCCGTCACGCTCTCGTGCGCGCCCTTGAGGGTCGGTGCCATCGACCCCGTCGGAATCACATACGGCTCAACCACATACCCGCGAAACACAAACGCCAGCGTGAACGCGATGATCAGCGAGACCAGCGTCTCCTTGATCCCCACCCCACCCCCCACACCACCACCCGCCGCCGACGTTTGTGCCTGTGTTGCTTCCATGTATGCCCTTACTGTCCTGCCTTTATCTCGGTTCGCGCTCGAACCCGCCTCACGATCCGCTCCGCCAGCGACTTGTCCTCGCCCGCGGGCGTCTCATACGACGGCAGCACCCGCCGCCTCATCAACTCCGAGTCATACGTGTACGTGCTGAACCGCACCGCCCGAGTGTCAAGCCGCCACCCCGGCCGCTCAATAAGCTCGACCTCCACCTCCACCCGCGCCTCCAGTGCCGCCCGGTTCACAAGCAGATCACGCGGCACGCCCTTCCCCTCAATCGCCCCCACCGGCACAAACTCCACCCGCACCTTTCTCTGGTGCGGATTGATCAGATCGCTCCACTCCTGCCCCAGCGACGACTGCTCCGTATCCCAAGGCGTCGCAAACCCCGCCGTCTGCTTCGCCAAAGTCGTGATCACCCCGCCCCGCGCATCCACCCGGTCAAGCTCAAACCGCTGCGCCTTGAGCACCTCTCGCACAGCATCAAACACCGCCGCATACCGCTCAGCAGGCACCGCGAACGTTGCCACTTCCGCACTCACGCCCTCGCCCGCACGCACACCTTCTCGCACATCCGTTCCAACGCCCACCTGCACACGTGCCCGCTCGGCTGTTTGCGCACGCGCAGGCCCGCTCACGCCGTTCACCCGATCGCTCCGACTCGTCACGCACCCGCCACCACACAACGCAGCCACCGCCGCCACCACAGCCACAGTCACGTTCCGCAACGAACCTTTCCGACGCAATCTTCCCATGGCTCCCAGTGTACGTCCCCCCGGCACCCATGTGTGTCGCCACGCGACCCGCTCACCCAGCCATCGACGACACCAACTCCCAAAGCTCCCCGATATCCGCCTCGCTCGTCGTGGGCGTTCCCACCGCCACCCGGATCGTGTACCGCGCATCCACCCTCCCCGCCCCCTCCGGCAGCATCGTGTGCGACAAAAACACCCGCCCCGTCGCGTTCAATCGCTCCAGCAACATCCTGTTCGCCGCATCGGGCCCCTTTCGCCTGAAACACACCAGGTTCACCACCCGCGGCGCAACAACCTCAAACCGCTCATCCCCACGCACCAAGCCCTCAAACTTCGCCGCCAGCCCCACCGTCCGCCTCACATGCTCCCTCAACCCCTCCGCCCCATACGCCCGGATCACAAACCACAGCTTCAGTGCCCGAAATCTCCGCCCCAGCGGCACCTGCCAATCTCGATAATCAATCACCTCCCCCGAATCGCTCGCCCTGTTCCTCAAATACTCCGGCGTCACCGACATCGCATCGATCAAATGCCGCCTATCCCGCACATAAAAACAATCGCAGTCAAAGTTCGTCAAGAGCCACTTGTGCGGATTGAAACAAAAACTGTCCGCCCGCTCCACACCCGCCAGCATCCACCGAAACTCCGGCGCAACACACGCCGACCCCGCGTGCGCCGCATCAACATGCAGCCACACCGGCATCCCCCCGCCTTCCGCCCCGCAAACCCCCGCAATCACCCCCGCGATCTGCTCCGTCGGATCAACCGCCGTCGTCCCCGTCGTCCCCACACTCGCACACACAAAGCATGGCACCAACCCCGCCGCAATATCCTCGCGCATCGCCTCCCCAAGCCGATCCGCCCTCATCGCAAACCGCTCATCCACCTCGATCAGCCTCACATGCGTCACGTCCTCGGGCCCGTCCGCAATTCCCGCGATCATCGCCGCCTTCACGATCGACGAGTGCGCCTGCCCCGACGCATACACCACATACCGCCCATGCCCCCCACCCTTCCCCCCCCACTTCCCCGCCGACTTCTCCCACCGCCTCACCCGATCCCGTCCCGCCACCATCGCCGCCAACGTCGCCTCGCTCGCCGTCCCCTGTATCACCCCACCGCCCACCCCGCCCCCCACACCTTCGCGTGAATCAAAGCACTCCGGCAGCCCAAGCATCTCCCGCAGCCAATCAACCACCCGCGTCTCAATCTCCGTGCACGCCGGGCTCGTCAGCCACAGCATCCCCTGCACACCAAGCCCCGCCGACACAAGCTCCCCCATCATCGCCGGCACACTCGCGTTCGCCGGAAAGTACCCAAAGAACCTCGGATGCTGCCAGTGCGTCAAACCCGGCACCACAATCTCATCCAGATCCCGCAATACCTCCCGCCATCCCTCCTCTCCAAATCCTCGTTCCGGCGGCTCCTCCGGCAGCCTCCCCATCACCTCGCCAGGCCTCACCCGCGACAGCACCGGCATCGCCGACACTCCCGCCCGATACCCATCAAGCCACCGCCCGAACATCGCCGCCAATCCCTCAATCTCACCCGCATTTCCCGCCTCAGTTCGTTCGCTCATACCCAAACCTATCCCAGTCATCCTCACCACGCGCGCCTCCCTGCTGGACCATCCACCCGACCCCGCCTAGCATCTCGACCCTAGTCCAACCCTGTTCCTAGGGCTGTTCCACCCGTTTGCGAATCCGAAAGTGACCCCGACATGAGCCTCAGCCCAGCCTCCCTCAAGCTCGACACCCTCAAGCCCGGCCAGTCCGTCGTCTGCACCCTCACCAAGGTGCCCCTCGCCGCCGGCGATCAGCGAACCGTCGAACGCCTCATGCGCGCCGACATGGCCCACAAAAAATCCCTCCGCCGCGCCCAGCACCTCCGCTGGCAACGCCTCCTCGTCTACAACCGCGGTAACCGCGATTGGGTCAGCCGCGAGAAGTGTGCCCAGGTCGTCCAGGTCACCCCGGGTGCCAAGTGGACCCTCCCCTTCTCCCTCGACATGCTCCCCGACCTCCGAAGTGTCGAGAAGTACGTCACCCTCGCCGCAAAGTAAGCCCCACTCACAAAGCACGCTCCCGCTCCTCCAAGACCCATCCACACGGATGGGTTTTTCGTAACTCTTCAGCCGTCTCCAACGGCACGGCCCGAACATACACCGACTTGCGCTTTGGGTCGGGGTGTGGTACACATGCGGCATGGGCATGGAGGC
>JAYVUC010000058.1:0-21699 GCA_043788295.1 Phycisphaerales bacterium | reverse complement strand
ACTGCTCGTCCGTGAGCTCATGCCGTTTCATCGTGCCGACCTCCATGTCATTTGGACAGGAATATCGGCTGTCTAGAGAGTTTTCAGACAGAGCCTAGAACCCGCGATCGCGCACGCGCCCCTGCCCGCTTACGCTTGTCCTATGGACATCAACGCCCGCATCGCCCAGTTCGAGAACATGGTCCAGCCCGGCGCCGACCCTGACAATGACATGGCCTGGTTCAGCCTTGGCGGCGCGTACGCACAGGCCGCCCGCCACGTCGACGCCGCCCGTGCATACGAACGCTGCGTCGCGATCAATCCCGCGATGAGCAAGGCCTATCAGCTCGCGGGTAAAGCCCACATCGACTCGAACCAGCGAGAGCTGGCCGTCATGGTTCTCTCCGAGGGCGTCCGCGTCGCAGCCTCCAAGGGCGACCTCCTGCCCAGGAAGGCTATGGTCGAACTCCTCACGTCTCTGGGCGCTCCAGTGCCGGAGACTGCTGCCGCAGGCCAGGTTTCCGTGGGCGGCGCCGCTGGAACATTTGTTTGTGGTCGCACTGGCAAGCCCGGGCACAAGCTCGCCAAGCCCCCCATGCGCGGCCCCATCGGCCAGTGGATCTTCGAGCACATCTCCGCCGAAACCTGGGGCGAGTGGATCAAGCAGGGCACCAAGGTCATCAACGAGATGCGCCTGGACCTCTCGCGTGACGACCACGCCGCCACCTACGACCAGCACATGAACGAATATCTAGGGCTCGACGAGGAGACCCTCGCAGGCCTGGGCGTTCACAAGTGAGGATTCATGCAGCACTACCACATGTGGTTCAACCTCATCGACTCGCACCGCGATCTTGAGTTCGCCCGGGCGGTCGATGCGTACCTCGGCCACCTCAAGTCGCACGGCAAGATCGAGGGCTGGCGGCTCACACGGCGAAAGTTCGGCTTCGGCCCGCCCGAGGTCGGCGAGTTTCACTGCGAGGTCTGGACCAGTGATCTTGCGCAGCTCGATACTGCGTTCAGCCTCGTTGCGACACGCGACGGCGAGGTGGAAAGTCTCCACCGCCCGGTCTACTCGGCCGTCAAGGACTTCAAGTCGGCGCTGTACCGTGACTTCCCCGACCCAGAGCGCGTGGGGGCCTGAGCCTCACTTCTCGGCAGTGATCTTGAAAATCCGATCGTCCTGTTTACCCGCTCGTCCCCGCCCGTCCTTGTTCGACGTGGCGACATAGATCGCCCCATCGGGACCAACAACCAGGCACCGCAGACGCCCGTAGCCCGAGAGAAGTGTCTCCTGCCCCGTGACTTTCCTGCCGTCGAGCATGATCCGGTAGATCGCTGCACCGCGAAGGGTCGAGACCAGGAAGCTCCCCTTGAGCCCCGGGATCGCGTCGCTGTTGTAGAACACTCCGCCCGAGGGCGCGACCGCGGGCGACCATTCGATCAGAGGCTGCTGCAGCCCGTCCTTGGCCGCGGTGTGATGGATCGTGGGCCAGCCCATGTTGAGCCCCGGCTTGTCGATGATGTTGAACTCGTCGCCCCCCATGCCCGCCTCGCCGCTTGGGCCGTGCTCGGTCTCGAACAGAATATTTGTACCGGGCTGCCAGTCGATCCCCTGCGGATTGCGGCACCCAAACGTGTAAATCTCAGGCCTCACGCCAGCCTTGGCGACAAAGGGATTGTCCTGGGGCACCGTGCCGTCGTCGTTGATGCGCAGAATCTTGCCACCCAGGCTGTTCATGTCCTGCGCGAGGTCTTTCTGAAACATCTCACCGGTGGTGATGTAGAGCTTGCCGTCGGGCCCGAATCGCACGCGACACCCCGCGTGGTTGTCGCCCGCAGGGAACCCCGCGATCATCACCTTGGGCTCAACAAGCAAATTGTCCTTCTCGGTGTACCGCATCACGCGAATGTCTTTGGCCTCGGCCTTGTCGGCGGGCACGCGGCCATACGCCAGATACACGTAGTGATTTGCCTCGAACTTCGGATGCAGGCACAGGCCCAGCAGCCCGTTCTCCCCCCCGCGCTGTTTCCAGCAGTCCGTCAGCGTGAGCATGGGTTGTTCCACAAGCTTGCCATCCTTGAAAAGTCGCACGCGGCCCGCGCGCTCCGTGAAAATCATGCGACCGTCGGGGCAGAACGCGATGTCCCACGGCACCTCGACGCCGCTGATGAGCGTCTCAACTTTCAGCTTGAGCTTGGTTGCTGGCGGTGCCGACGCTGTGCTGATGGTTGTCACGGGATCCGCGGTCACCGCGGGAGCTGCAGGCGTGGCGACGGGCTGCACGAGGGAGCAGACAAACGAGGCCGCGAGCGAAAGAAAGGCTTGTGAAATAGGCATGGGCGAAGGATAGCAGGGCCTTCCCAGAGACAACTCAAGCGAGATCGCCACGGAATACACTGCCGCCATGGCGTTTCTAGGCCTCGACATCGGAACCTCGTCTACCAAAGCAATCCTGATCGATGAGGGCGGCAAGGTGCTGGGCGTCGCCAGTTCACCCACCGCCGTGTTGACACCGCCTGGCAAGGGCGGTGGCTGGACCGAACAGGAGCCATTGGACTGGTGGCGTGCGACCCGAGACGCCGTGCGCGGCGCGTTGTCTGCGTCGGGGATCGTTGGAGGGCACGTCAAGGCCGTCGGCCTCTCCGGACAGATGCACGGCTCGGTTTTCCTTTCTCGCCGTGCGATGGACGCCGCTTCCAGCGGCGGCGGTGTTCACGCGATCAGACCCGCGCTCTTGTGGAACGACCAGCGCACAGCGGATCAATTGCCCGCAATCAACGACGCAGCGGGTGGGCCATCCAATCTCGTCGGCATGGTCGGCAACGCCGCGTTGACCGGGTTCCAACTCCCCAAGATTCTGTGGCTTCGCCAGCACGAGCCCAAATCCTTCGCCGAGATCGCAGCGGTGCTCCTGCCCAAGGATTACATCCGCTTCTGCATGTCGGGTGTGCTGGCGACCGACGCGGGCGATGCCTGCGGCACGCTGCTCTTCAATCCGTCACGCAGGCGGTGGCACACAGAGTTCATCAACAATCTAGGCCTCGACCCGGCGTGGTTCCCGCTCGTTTGTGAGTCCGAAGACATCGCCGGCACACTCACCGCTGGTGCCGCAGCCGAACTGGGGCTCAAGACCGGCACACCCATCGTCGCCGGCAGCGGCGACAACCAGTGCGGCGCAGTCGGCGCGGGCGTCGTCGAGCCGGGCCTCATGCTCGCGATCCTGGGTACCAGCGGCGTCATCTACGCCCACACTCAAACGCCCCGTCCCGATCTCTCGGGCGATCCGCCCGGACGCACGCACTCGATGTGCTCGCCCGGCAAAGAGTGGTGTGTGACCGGAGTGATGCTCTCGGCTGCGGGCTCGCTCGACTGGCTCGCCACGCATCTTTTTCCCGGCACACCGCTCGCCACACTGCTCGCCGAAGCCTGGGCAGTGCCGCAGGGGTGTGAGGGATTGACGTTTCTGCCGTATCTTCAAGGCGAGCGATGCCCGCACCCTGACCCGTCGGCCCGCGGCGCATTCGTCGGGCTCTCGTTGCGACACAGCCGCGGCCACCTCGCGAGAGCGGTCATCGAGGGCGTGACACTCAACATGGCGGAGATTCTCGGCATCGTCCGGTCTCTCGATGTGCCGGTGAAGGCTGTGCGTGTTGGCGGCGGCGGTGCGAAGAGCCACGAATGGCGGCAACTCCTCGCCGACGTCTTCGGCCTCCCCGTCGAAGTGCCCACCACCGAAGAAGGCGGAGCCTACGGAGCAGCCCTGCTTGCCGGTGTCGGCGCGGGTGACTGGCCAACGGTCGCAGAAGCCTGCCGAGCGTGTATTCGTACCACCGATCGCGTAGAGCCAGCGGTCGGCAACCGCTTGCATCACGAGGGACAGGCCGAGCATTTCGCGGACCTTTATCGTGCCCTGCGCGGACGGTTCACAGGTGGATAAGCCGCACATGCACCCGCACGTCGTGCCGGTCTTCGATCGCGCCCGTGCAACCCTGCGCGAACTCTCCGGCGATGGACTACCCAGTTTCGCCGCGTTCGCACCAGGCCGTGTGAACCTGATCGGCGAGCACACCGACTACAGCGGCGGCTATGTGCTCCCCATGGCGATCGACCGCGTGTGCGTCGCGGTCGCCCACGCATCTCCCGCATCCGTGAGCCGGGGCGTAACCGCCCCGGCCTCCTGGCGCGTCGTGTCCGAAAGCATCCAGCAGCGCATCGAGTTTGATGTTTCCAAACCACTCGAACCCACGCCCTCCGAGCGCGGAACTCCCGCCGCGTACATCAAGGGTGTCGTGCGGCAGTTCCAGAACCTCGGTGCATCGTTCGCACCAATGGATGTCGCCATCGCCACCAGCGTGCCCCTTGGCGGCGGTCTGTCAAGCTCTGCCTCACTCGAAGTCGCCATCGCAACCCTCTGCGAGGCCGTGACCGGTATCTCGGTATCGTCGAAACAGCAGGCGGTGATGTGTCGCCGCGCCGAGCACGAGTTTGCCGGTGTCCCATGCGGCATCATGGACCAGTACATCTCCGCGATGGGACGTGCGGGCCACGCTCTCCTGATCGACTGCCGATCCGAAGAAGCCCGCCTCGTCGCCATGCCGGGATCCGATCGTGCGGCCGTCGTCGTCATCAACACGAATGTCCGCCACGCTCTCGCATCGGGCGAATACGCGCTGCGCCGCCAATGGTGCGAGGCTGCTGTCGCCAAACTCGACCTTGCGAGCCTTCGCGAGACGGAAAGTCGCGGCGGCCTCGCCCTCATCGAGCGCGAACGCACGAAACTCTCCGGCGATGAATGCCGCGCCGCCCGCCACGTCGTCAGCGAGAACCAGCGAACACTCGAAGGTGCAGCCGCGTTCGAACGCGGCGATCTCGAACTGTTCGGCCGCCTGATGAATCAGTCGCACGATTCCCTGCGGCACGACTTTCGCGTTTCCTGCCGCGAGTTGGACTTCGTGGTCGAGCACGCCCGGGCGGTTCCCGGCGTATTTGGTGCCCGCATGACCGGCGGGGGATTCGGCGGGTGCGCGATCGTCCTCGCCAATCCTTCCAGCGTGGAAAGCATCATCCGCAGCGTTGGCGACCGGTTTCAGGCTCAATTCGGGCATGTTTGCGATTCGTTCGTGGTCCACGCCAGCGACGGAGCGAGCCGCTTGCAGCCAAATTGATGATGCTCGGACGATGCGAGAGTGGTAGACTCTTGCAGACCCAATAGGAGCCCAACATGCACAACGCGTCCCTTGTTCGCCTCGCCGCAGCCGCCGTCCTCGCCCTTGGCTCGCACACTCTCGCGCAGGAAGCACCCAAGCCCGCCATCGCCCAGCCTCCCGCGACGGCCAAGCCAGCCAAAGCCAAGCCGCAGGTCTACGACGAGGCCGCCGATGGGAAGAAACAGATCGAGGCCGCCCTGGCCAAGGCCAAGAAGAACAACCGTCGCGTGCTGGTGCAGTGGGGGGCCAACTGGTGCGGGTGGTGCATCAAGCTCCACGGGCTCTACGCATCCGACAGGGACATCGCCAAGACGCTGATGTACGAGTACGACGTGGTATTTGTCGATGTTGGCCAGTTCAACAAGAACATCGAGCTCGCAACGGGCTACGGGGCCGACCTGAAAAAGAATGGCCTGCCCTACCTGACGATTCTCGACGAGGGCGCCAAGCCGCTCGCAAATCAGGAGACTGGCTCACTTGAGAAGAAGCCCGACGACTCGGGTAGCGCGACCGAAACGGGCCACGACCCCGCGAAGGTCAAGGAGTTCCTGACCAAGTATCAGGCCGCGTACCCCGAGGCCAAAGCGGTGCTCGACGCCGCGTTCGCCAAGGCCAAGGCCGAGAAGAAGCAGGTCTTCCTCCACTTCGGCGCGCCCTGGTGCGGCTGGTGCCACAGGCTTGAAGACTGGATGGATCAGCCCGCCGTCGCCGCCCTGCTCGCCAAGGAGTTTGTCGATTGCAAGATCGACGAGGACCGGACGAAGGGTGCCAAGGCCATCGAGACCAGGTTCGGCAAGAGCGAGGGTGGCATCCCCTGGTTCTGCTTCCTCGCCGCGGACGGGACCAAAGTTGTGGACAGCGATGCCGCCAAGGGCAACATCGGATTCCCCTCCGAGCCCGCCGAAGTCGAGCACTTCAAGGCGATGCTGACCAAAGCGTGCAAGACCCTGACCAAGGCCGAGATCGAGACCATCTGTGCGTCGCTCGGCAAGAATGTAGTCCACTGAGGTGACACGCTCCTCTGCGGCGTGCGCTCATGTTGTGATCGATCGCGTCGAATTGAAAAACCCCCGGCATGTGCCGGGGGCTTGTTGTTGGCATTTGCCGTCGGATCACGCCGACGAGTTGCCTACTTCTTCGCGACGACCTTCTCGCCCTTGCCGCCCTCGAGCATTTCCTTCATCAGGCTCGTCGGCATCGCGCGATACTGCAGGAACTCCATCGTCGCGCTCGCCCGGCCCTGCGACATGCCGCGGATCGCCGTCGTGTAGCCGAACAGCTCCGACAGCGGAATCTCCGACGTCACGAGCTTGACGACCCCGCGGTCGTCGGTGTCGATGATCATGCCGCGGCGGCTCGAAATGTCGCCCGTGATGTTGCCCAGGTAGTCGTTGGGCACCGTCACCACAACCTTCATGATCGGCTCCAGCAGCACGGGGCCGGCCCGCTCCACAGCCTCCTGCAGCGCGATCCGTCCCGCCTGCTCGAACGCGATCTGCGAGCTGTCAACGTCGTGGTAGCTGCCGTAGGTCAGCGTCACCTTGACATTGATCAACTGGTGCCCGAACTTGACGCCGCTGAGTGCGGTCTGACGCACGCCGTACTCGATCGACGGGATGAACTCCTTGGGAATGACGCCGCCAACGGTGCCGTTCTCCCACGCGACGCTCTCGGTGAAGTCGAGTTCCTCTTCCTTGGCCTGTGCGGCCGTGAAGGGCTCGATGGTGATGACGCAGTCGCCGAACTGACCGCGTCCGCCCGACTGCTTCTTGAACAGCCCTCGCACGTCCTCGACCTTGCGCGTGATCGCCTCGCGGTACGCGACCTTGGGCTTACCCACCTCAACCGCGATCTTCATGTCGCGCCGGAGCTTGGTGGTGATGATGTCCAGGTGCAGCTCGCCCATGCCCGAGATGATCGTCTGCTGGGTCTCATCGTCATAGGTGAAGCGGAACGACGGATCCTCGCGCCTGATCGTCATCAGCGCCTCGGAGAGCTTGCGCTTGTCGTCCTGCGTCTTGGGCTCGATCGACATCGAGATCACGGGCTCGGGGAACGTCATGCGCTCGAGCACAATCGGGTCGTCGGCGGCACAAAGCGTGTCGCCCGTGTAGCTGTCCTTGATGCCCACCACCGCGACGATGTTGCCCGCCGTCACCTGGTCGAGCGGGATGCGGTTGTTCGCGTGCATCTCGAAGATGCGAGATGCGTTTTCCTTCTTGTTGTTCACGGGGTTGAGCAGCCGCGTGCCCTTGGTGAGTGTGCCCGAATAGACGCGCATGTACGTCAAATCGCCGTGCGTGTCGGAGACAACCTTGAACACCAGCGCCGAGAACGGCGCGTCGCTGCTGTGCGGCCGCGTCAGCTTCACCGTCTTGTCCTGCGGGTCCGTGCCCTCGACCTCTTCACGGTCGAGCGGACTGGGGAGGTAGTCGATGACCGCGTCAAGCAACGCCTGGATGCCGATGTTCCGCAGCGCAGCCCCGCACAGCACAGGGTTGCACACGCGCGAGACGGTCCCCTTGCGGATCGCAGCCTTGAGCTCCGCGATCGTCATGGGCTGCTCGGAGAGATACTTCTCCATCAGGTTGTCGTCGATCTCGCCCGCCTTCTCCTCCAGAATCTTGCGATACCCCGCCGCGTATTCCTTGTACTCCTCAGGAATATCGGCTTCCTTCACGATCTCGCCCTTGTCGCCCTCGAAGAAGAACGCCCGCATCGTCACGAGATCGATGATCCCGTTGAACGTCGGGCCCGTGCCCATCGGGCACTGGATCGGAATCGCGTTGGCGCCCAGACGCGTCTTGATCGTGTCGTACGAGAAGTCGAACGACGCGCCCAGCTTGTCCATCTTGTTGATGAAGCACATCCGTGGCACGCGGTACCGGTCGGCCTGACGCCACACCGTCTCCGACTGCGCCTCCACGCCTTCCTTGCCGTCAAACACCGCGCACGCGCCGTCGAGCACACGCAGTGACCGCTCCACCTCGATGGTGAAATCGACGTGGCCCGGCGTGTCGATCAGATTGATCTTGTACTCGATGTCCTCGTGCGTCCAGGGGCACGTCGTCGCCGCCGACTGGATGGTGATGCCGCGCTCCTGCTCGTCCTGCAGAAAGTCCATGGTCGCGGTGCCCTCGTGCACCTCGCCCATCTTGTAGTTCTTGCCGGTGTAGTACAGGACTCGCTCCGAGACGGTGGTCTTGCCCGCGTCGATGTGAGCGCAGATGCCGATGTTGCGGATTTTGGTCAGATCAGTGGCCATTGGTTCAACCTCAAACAGTGACTTGCTGGATGCCGCCGGGCTTCAAACGCTCGGCGGCGACAGAATAAGAGACTCAACACTTGCCCAGCCCCATTGGGCCGAGTTGGTTTCATTCACGCAAAATGCTGGACGAGAGCGGCGTCCGCCGCGGCGATTCGGTTAGGCCGAATGCAGCGGGAAGGTGGCCCCGAAGGGCTCGTAACAGGCGATCTCAGGTTCCTCGTCGTCCATAGCGATCTCTCGGAGCCTCGGCGACCCAAACTCTCCCTCGATCCATCCCGAAAGTCGGAATGTGTAAGGGTCTTGGTCTGCTCTGAAGGCCTCGAAAGGTGCGAATGCTAGCTACAGCACGCCAATAATCAAGATCAACCGCCGGAACTCTCTTTCACTGCTTGGTTTACAGGAGGTGCCGCAGCCGCCAAGCCTTTCATCCGTGCCAGTTGCTCGCTTGTCAGGCCACGAGTGCCGCTCGGGTCCAGCCGCGTGTACTCGTTGAGCTTCAACGCCTGGGCTGCCCACGTGGCGGCGGGAGCGCTCTGCCCGAGACGAGCCGACAAGTCGGCGAGCTTCACGACGTGAATGAGCCCATATGGGTCGAGCCTGGCCGCCGTGGTGTGAAGATCGATGGCGACAGGGCCCCACAGGCTTGGGGTATCTCCGCGCATCTCGCCCACCGCCTCGACCACCCCGGCCTGCCAGGTGAGCGAAGGGCTGTCCTTGTCCCGCAGCAGCGCGGGCTCCGCGAGCCGAAGCGCCTCGTCGGTCATTACTTTCATTTCCGCGGCGCGGTGCTCGGCGCGGTGCCAATCCGCCAGTTGCAGCGCGAGACGACACGCCGCGTCGCGCGTCGGCCCATGCGTTGGCAACTCGTTCGCAGCATCGTTGAGCAGATCGAACGCCTCTCGCAGTGCCTTCATCCGCGCTGCCTCCACCGTCGTGAAGAGCGTTGACGCAGGCGCAGCGAACGTGAGGCCCGTGAGCTGCGTCAGGTCGTGCTCGACGATCGCACGCTCCTCTGCCGACGCTCTCGTGCCGCTCGTCGCCAGCGACTGGAGCTGGTGTCGCAGTGTCGCGGTGGGTAGCACCGCATCAAAGGCCTGATGAAGCAGCGACTGCCATGGAGCGATCCTGAATCCCAGCCATGCCGCGATGACGACCGCCACCGCAGCCGACCCGGCGATGAGCCTGCGTGAAGTGCCGCGCTCCCGACGACGATCCGCGCCGGCAATCGTGGTCTCTAGAGTCGTGTGCCCGCACACAGTCAGCAGCATCACAAACCACGGAGCTGACCCGACAAAGGTCGGCCCCATGTCGATGAGGGCAAGCATCGCAAGGGCGGTCGCGCCCGCGGCACACCCGGCGAGCTTGGGCGATCGGGCGAGCCGCACGAGCACCGCCGCCGCGACCGCGATCGCAAGCACAAGCCCCGCGACGCGCGACACCGCACCCTCGGGGCTCGCCGCGCCAAACTCAATCCAGATGCCGAAGATCACCGCGCCAGAAAGCGAGAGCACGACCGGGCGAATCTCCTGCCGCAGGTCCAGCGGCGATTCCTCCCCATCGTCCGTGCGCGACATCGCAACGCCCAGCCGCCACACCCAGAAGACAAAGAGTGCAGCCCAGGCAAGCCCTCCGAGCCCCAGCGTGCTCGAAAAATCGAGCAGAACGTTGTGCGGGCTTGTGATCTCCTCGGGGTTGAGCGGATTCTTCAGCAGAAGATACGAGTTCTTGAACTGACTCGGGCCCACGCCCTCGGCCGGATGTGAGGCGAAGACTCGTAGTGCAGCCTCCCAGTAATACGCGCGGAACAGCAGGCTTCGCTCGCCCAGGCGGTCACCGATGATGCCCCGTGCGACGATTCCCAGTGCAACCATCGCGCACAGCGCGAGCGGCAACGCCCGCAGCACGTTCGCGCGATTTGGCGAGAGCGACAAGCCCCCCATCCGCCTGCTTATCTGCAGCAGCGCACAGGCCGTCAGGAGCACGATCCCCGCAGCAGCGATGCCGCCCTTCGCGCCCGCGAGTACGAGCAGAAATCCCGACATGGCAAGCCCCACCTCAAGTCCCAGTACCGCTACCCCCGATGTTTTTGGAGTGCCGGGCTCGCTGCCTCTCACATTCGGCAAGAGCATCGCAAAGAGCAAGCCCGTCGCCGCGGCTGCCAGTGCCGCCGTGACGTTCGAGAGCCCGAACCACGCGCTGGCCTCGGGCTGCATCAGCCGATGCTCGAATGCGCGGGCCATGGGCGAACCCTCGCTCCACCCGTGCGACGCGAGCACCGCCGCCCGCTGCGCCTTGAACGAGGCGACGGTCGCCGCGTGCTCGACGTAGACCTGTACAACTCCCTTGGCTGCAAGCACTGCGACTCCGCCCACAAGCGTCGCGATCACGAGCCGCCGCAAGAGCGGAATGCCCGACGCCCGCGACGCTGCGACGCCGCTGCACATCGCGGCGATCCACGAGAAGCACATCTGGGCATCATCCACGGAAATCCCGCGTGCGAACGCCGAGTGATAGATCGCCGGTGCCATTCCGGCGACCAGCAGCCCCGCCTCAATGGTCGCCGCCCTCGCCGATCGCGGGCGAATGCACACGCACACCACAGCCGCTGCCAGGATGGTGGCCACATTGATCGCCAGCAACATCACAGGCCCGATCGAGGTCTCAGGAATTGGTAGCTGCGTCGGATCGGTCGACCAGTACTGGAACGACTCGATCGGCGCGAACGCCCTGGCGAGCGCAAGCCCCAGAAGCAGCGCAACGCCCACAAGCGCACCCAAGGCCTTGGCCTGAGACTTGTCGGGAAGAATCTCAATGTCTGAAGTGCGCACGACGCACTATACGACGAATCGGTTTTGTCCGTTCAGCCGTGGCCTGGTTCTTTGGTGGCCCGGTTCTCCGAACCGGGTCTCTCTCAAACCGGTCTTCGCCGCCACTCAAACATCGCCAGTGTCAGCAGCAACACCAACACCAGAGCCGCCACGATCACCGCCTGCCACGCTTCGACCGACCCCAGCAAAATGCCCGCCAGCCCGGTGATCGCTGTGAGCCCATAGATGATCCCCACCGCATCAGCCTTCGAGAGCCCGTAACTCACAAGCCGGTGCGAGAGGTGGTGGGGACTCGCGATAAACGGACTCTTGCCCAACGCAAGCCGCACAACCACGACCGACGCGATGTCGTACATCGGCACCGCCAGCACGACCAGCGGCATGAACACGCCGTACCACCCGCCCGCGCGGGCGACGTACAACGCAGCATCGGCGGCGGCGTGCGGCTCACTGACCGCGTGCGGCACATACGTTGTCCGCACTGTGAGAAATCCCAGCAAAAAGCCGATGACCAGTGCCCCGCCGTCGCCCATAAAAATCCGCGCCGGTGGCCTGTTCCAGACGAGAAACCCCGCCGCCGACCCCACCAGCAGCGCGAGAGCCGCCGCCACAAACCACTGGCCCCGCAGCAGTGCCGACGCCAGAAAGCACGCGCCCGCGATGACGCACACGCCCCCGCAAAGCCCGTCCATGTTGTCCATGAAGTTCATGGCGTTGATGACCGCCACGATCCACACCACCGTCAGGGCAATGCTGAGCCACGAGCCGCCCACGTGCACATCCAGCAACGTGAGGAGTCGCGTCTCGTGATCGATGATCGGAATGATCAGGGCGCACAACGCCATCGCCGCAGCCTTGAACCCCGCCGGCAACGCCCGCCGATCGTCGATCACCCCGACCACATGCAGCACCGCCATGCACGCGAGAACAGCCAGCGCCAGCGGTGTGCGCTCGCGAATCCCCGTGAGATGATCTGCCAGTGCCGGCAGCTTCGCGGCAAGCGTGCCCATGGGGATAAACCGCACCGTCAGCAACCCCGCCGCCATCGGGAGCGCAATCGCGGCGAAAATCGCAATGCCACCCGTGTTGGGAACGGGCCGCAGAACCTTGACATGCCCCGGACTCCCCGGCGAGTCCAGCGCGTTGAGCCGCAGGCTCAGCCAGCGAACCAGCACAGTGAGCGGGCACGAGATCGCAAAGGCGATTGCAAGCAGAAGGAGGGCAACGGTGGTCACGAGCCGAGTGTACCCGAGGTCGGGGGCTGCGTGCCGGGCCGCCCGGCACCCTTGGGCACCGGCAGAAGCCAGAGCACGCCCTTCACGATCAGCATCGCCACGCACACGCATACGCCCAGCACAGGCAGACGCCATGGCCACGGGCCAAGATACTCCAGCACCGTCTTGGGGTCGCCGGGCTTGATTTCCACCTGTCCCACGAACGCGTAGTTCCACCCCGTGAAGTAGTCGACCGGCACCATCGATGTTGTGTAGCCGAGCGCCGTGAAAAGTCCGACGCGAAAGTCGCGCCAACTCGGGCGAAAGTCGCGGGCAAAGACCAGGTAGAGCCCCGTCCCGATGATGTACGTGTGGCTGATCCAGAAATACCAGAAATGGAACCCGGTGTACCCCACCTTCACCAGCGGCGTCACATACGCCTGCGAGCACAGCCCAAGCCCCCAGAACACCGTGACCGTCTCAAGCCACCGGCTTCGAGTCACGAGCGCCAGCCCGGCCACAAACGGCATGATGTCGCAGATTTGAAGCGGAAGGACAAACTTCCACGGATAGAGTTTGGCATCCCGATTGTGCATGAATATCCAGTAAACCGACGCTGCTGTCATGGTCCCAAGCACCACGATGCCCCAACCATCCGCGAGCAGCCGCTCGCGACGGGTGCCGTGCCAAATGATGCCCAGCGTGATAGCCGACGCGATCCACGCGAGCAGCAAGGACACAACCACCGCGTGATAGGTGGTGAAGGCCTCGAAGGCTGTGCCCCAATCCTCCATGATTCCTCAGGCTCCATCTCGGCCAACACCCGTCAGCCCGCGTGTGAGTCTACCCCGCCTTCGCCGATTCGTGCCGCAACTGCCCGCACGCCGCCGAAATATCCCGCCCGCGGCTCGCCCGAATGTGGACATTCAGCCCCGCCTCGCGCAGCACCTTCTGAAACTCCAGCACGCTTGTGTCCCGGGGCCTCTCAAAGGGCATCCCCGCCACCTCGTTGTACCGGATCAGATTGATGTTCGCCCGCAAGGTCGTCGCGATCTTCGCAAGCTCGCGCGCGTGCTTGGGCCGGTCGTTCACCTCGTGCAAGAGCGTGTACTCAAGCGTGATCTCGCGCCCCGTCTTGTCGAACCACCTCGCGCACGCCGCCAAAAGCTCGCTGATCGTCGTGTACTCAGCCCACGGAATGAGCCGCCTGCGAATCTCATCGTTCGGAGCATGAAGCGACAGGGCAAGAGTCACCGGCAGCTCAAACTGCTCCGCAAGCCGCACGATCGCCGTCGGCAGGCCTACCGTCGAAATCGTGATCTTGCGGGCCGAAATGCCCATGCCCCACAGACTCGCCATCGTGCGAATCGCCTCGGTCACGGGGCCGAAGTTCGACAGCGGCTCGCCCATGCCCATGAACACGACATTGGTGATTCGGGCCGCCCCGCCCTGCGCAAACTGCTCCGCGTTCTCGCCCTTTGCGAGCAGCGACCGCAGCCGCCACACTTGCTCGACAATGCGACCGGCCGACAGATTGCCGTCAAGCCCCCCGATGCCGCTGGCGCAGAACTTGCAACCCACCGGACATCCCACCTGCGACGAGATGCACGCGGTCTTGCGATCATCGGTCGGGATCATCACGCACTCGGTCTGGAGGCCGGGGGAAGCGTGCTGCGAGAGGACCGGGAGCGACACGCTGGCTCCATCGTCCGCACAACCCTCCGCGGAGTCCCACTCAACCAGCAGCTTCCGCACCCCATCGCTCGCCCGCTGCTCAGCCACGGTCTTCCCCGACAGAAATGTCATGTCGCGGGCCAAAATGGTCTGGTCGAGCTTGGAAAGATTGGTCATCTTCGCCGGATCAACCACGCCCCGCTCATAGACCCATTCCAGAATCTGCTTGGCCCGAAAAGGCTTCATGCCTCGCTCAGCGCACCACGCAGCCAGGGTCTCGGGGGACTGAGCAAAAATGTGATGCTGTGGGTGGTTCACGCGTCAAGGGTACGCGGGGCCATTCGATCGCACCCGATCAGAACAACACCCGGCACGCCGCCTCGACAACCATCGCGCACAGTACCGCCGGGAGCCACGCGATCGACGCGAAAAAGACGCGGCGAGCATCGCCCGCTGTGCGGGTGCGTATCAGTCTCATCGCGTGCAACACGAACCACGCGTCGCCAAGAATCGCAATCGCTGCCGAGGGCCACCCCAGCAATGTGGGCATCGCCAACATCGGCGACAACGAGACCGGCACCAGCAGCTGCGTCCAGATCGCGATCGACCACGCCGTCTTGTTGCCCGTCGGGTCCACCACCGGCAGCACCCTGTACCCGCCTCTCGCGTAGTCCTCCTTGTACATCCACGCGATCGCAAAGAAGTGGGGGAGCTGCCACACCGTCATGAGTGCAAACAACGACCAGCCGCCCGCTTGCAGCAGCGAATCAAGCCCGGCCTCGCGCGCGGTGGAGGCATGCCCGATCGCCGCCGCAGCCGACCAGCCAATCAGCGGCGGCAGCGCACCGGGGATCGTCCCTACATACGTCGATAGCGTCGAGATCGGCTTGAGCGGTGTGTACAAGAGCGTGTACGAAACGAGGCATGCAAACGAGATCGCCGCCGGCACCGGGCCCGCGCCGACGAGCAAAATCGCAACGCCCGTCACCGCCAGAGCCATGCCAAATCCCAATACCGTGCCCGGCGTAAGCCGTTCCTGGGGCAGTGGCCTCTTGCGCGTCCGCTCCATCCGGGCGTCGCGCGCCCGTTCCATGAACTGATTGATCGAGTTGGCACCCGCCGCACACGCGGCCGTCCCCAAAAGGCACGACACCAGTGGCAGCCAAACCCCCGCGAGATCGTGCCCGTGCCCTTGCGACGCCCACGAAAGCCCAAACCCCACCCCCGACGTGATCGTCACGAGCCGCGTGATCCCCGGTTTGGTCGTTTCGATCAGGCTTGGGATCGGTCCGGGCACGGCCGAATCCTTCTGAACGTCAGAAGCAGAATGTTGTGCGACAGGTGCGTCCAATGTCCCGAACTGTAGGACGAATGAAGCCTCCATCCCGCACGGGCCGTGCGGGATGGAGGCCTTGGGAGTCGGCACCAGTCCCTGGGATTTACTCGATGCTCAGCGCGGCCAGCCAGGTCGAATACTCGTTTTGGAGCCTGGCAAGCGTCTCACGGTGGTTCTTTGCCTCCGTGTTGAGCTGCTTCATCCGCGCTTCCTGGTCGCTGAACTGCTTGATGTAGTCGCCGTAGAGCGCGGTGCTCTTGTCGATCGCCTTCATGTTCTCGCGGACGCGGGTCTGATCGGTGGAAATCTCCGTCCGCTCGCGCTCAAGCCTGACGATCTGCTCGTTCTCGTCGTTGATCTTTGCCTGCTTCTGCTGCGCCTCTTTGAACGCCGCGACCACTGCGGGCGACAGCTTGCCCTGCGTCTGGAAGCTCATCATCGTCGGCAGGTCATACGACGTGATCTCGATCCGCTGGTTGTACACCATTTCCTGCGTCACCGTCAACGCCGCCGTCTTGCCCGCCGACGCCGAAACCTCGAACCTGTACAACGCGGGCGTCTCCTCCGCCGGCTTGGCGTCCTTGAGCTCAAAGCCCTGCTGCTTGGGGTGCTCGATGATAATCGTCCGATCGTGCTTGGCGTTCTTGTTCGTGAACTGGTACGTGATCTTGCTCACCGACAGGTTCTTCTGCTCGATCATCCCGCTCACGATCTTGATCGTCCGCACATCCTGCCGCGATTCGTCCTTCGTGATCGTGTTCACGTCCAGATCCACCGCATACGCCAGCAGCCGCTTGTCCCCCGGAGCCACATGCCCGATCTGCGCGTCCCCCGCATACGCCGCCGAGTCGTACACCGAGATCGGCCCAGGCAAAAGCTGCAACTCCGTCGTGTTGGTGATCTCGATCCCGCGCATCGGATGCTCGGACCCATCGGCCCGACTGAAAATGCTCACCCTTCGCCCCTGGATCCCCTCGGTGATGATCGGCAGCATCGCCGAACGCTGCCGCTCGATCGTCACAGGGGTCTTGAGCTGATACTGGAAAACCTCGCCCGATTCCACCGCCTGCGCCCGCGCCGTCGCCGAATACCCCGCCATGTCGTCGGCGCGGATATTCGCCGGCATGTCAGCATCGAATTTGCCCGTCTCTCCCCCTCCTCTCCCTCGCCCGCCATCTGAGCTCAACCTGGACAGGGATTCGGACTTCATCGCGCGGCTTTCGGGCGCAGCGGACGGCGGTGGCGGCGAGCTCGGCATCTTCACCCGGTCTTTTTCCCGCTCCGACACGTCAACCACGCCCCCCGCATACGACCGCGGCATCACTCCCGGCACCGTGGGCACCGGAATCTCCGGCCTGAACACGTACAGCGGCTCGTACAAGTCCATCTGAAAGCTCACGGGCCGCCCCGACACCAGACTCAGCGTCACGTCCTTCCAGTCCTCATCCGTCGGGTTCTCCACGATCGCCCACCCCTGCAGGCTCAGCGAGCCCTTTGTTGCCCCCGCGTTTGCCGCCACTTTGTCTGCTGGCTTCTCGCCGGCCTTGCTCTCGTCGGGAAGCACAAGCCGATAGCTCGCCTTCCACACCGGCATCTCGTGGATGTAATTCACCACCACATTCCTCGCACCCCGCCCTCGCAACGCGATCTCCACCGTCTTGGTCCGGTCGGCACGGTGCTCCGCCAGAGCCGCCAGCGCCTTGCCCAGTTCCCCCGCCAGCTCCTTGTCCTGCAACTCAACGCTCGTCACCTTCGATAGATCAAAGCTGCGGATGCCCGTCCCCGTCACGAGGTTCAAGAACGCGACCTGCACCGGCTTCTGGCTCTGCCCCTGCGCCTGCTCACGCATCTCAACGCCCAGGATCGTCCCCGACACCGCGCCCTCCGCCGTCGTCACGCTCGCTACTGCCCCGCGCAGCTTGCCCAGCAGCTTCGCCATGTCCGGGTTGTCAGAAATATCCACACCGAAGCTCGCCAGCCGCTTGGCCAGGGGCTCTTTCGACCCGTACGAAATCCCCTCGATCTGCCCCCCCGACAAGTCGAGCACCACCATCGACTTGAGAATGTCATTGATCTGCTCGGTCTTGAACCGCAGCTGCACCGACGCATCCCCATCCACCTGCCCCTGACGTTGAAAGCTGCCCACACCCGACCGGTACATCGTGATCTTGCGGATGTCCATCGGTGTGGGCCTCTCAGCCGCCTTCACCGCCTCCGCCCCACCCACCTTGCTGGCGTTTGTAGCTGGCTGAGCCAACGTGACCACCGGGAATGCCGCCGCGGCCAGCCCGGCAGCCAGAAACAAAGCCACAGTGCGGCGACGAATGGTCAGGGCAGTGGACGGTGCGAACGGCATAGGGGACTCCTCATGGGTTGGGGTACACAGCTGGAGCGCACGGGGGCGTCGAATGGTTCATCGACCTTCGGACAATACGCCCCCGGTGGCACGCATCTCCCAGGCGTGCCTTTCCGGGTGGCCGCACGTACTGCCACCACCTTGACTTCAAGAGGTGCGAGCCCGGGCAGGAGGCAGCCCAACGCACACCAATAAAAAAACCGCCCGTGTCTCCCGACACGGGTGGTGGAATCGATGCATGATTCAAGCGAACCTCAGGCGAAATCCCGAGCGGCCCATGCCGCGATCGGATTTAGCAGGGGGTCTCGAAGGCGACCACGAAGTCATCGTAGTCGAAGAAGTCAACAGCGGTGTCGTTGTTGAAGTCCGCGTCCTTGCCGGGGGGGCAAACCACGCCCTCAAAGCAGTTCACGAAATCGTCGTAGTCGAAGAAGTCAACAGCGGTGTCGCCGTTGAAGTCAGCGGGGCAGCCGCCGCCGCCCGCCACGCCGTACAGGGTCATGTGGAACTGCGCCGGAGGATTCGGCGGGCCGCCGAAGTACCAGCAGCCGGGCGAGACGGGGCCGGTCGACAGCCACACATCCTCGCCGCCGGGCGCGTTGACGGGGTCGAGGTTGACCATGTACATGCCCAGATTGCTGGCGGTCGGAGCGTTGGCCAGATTCCAGGACCAGTTGAATGAGAACAGCGAGCCGCCGATGAGATTGAACCCGATCCCGGTCACGTCGATGTGGAAGATGTATGCGACACAGCCGTCCATCGGAAGGCCGGCGATCGTGTAATTGATCACATTGGGCTGAACGCCACCACAGATTGTGTAGGTGTCCGCGAAGCTCATGTTCAGGTCGCCCGTCGAGGCGGGGTTACCACAGACCGTGGCACCGCCCGCCCAATAGGTGAAGTCGAAGCCGTCGATCGCGGCATTGGTGGCGAGCATGCCCTCGTCCCAGTGCCTATCGCCTTGCATCGAACCGGTTCCGTCGCCCCGGTCCGAGGGGAAGTAGTAGCCGCTGTATGAAACGGCATCGCCCCACACCACCGGGCTGCGCGAGACCACGCCAGTCTCAACCATTTCGCCGGTGGCGAGGTTGTAGTACATGTGCTTGACCGGGAGGCCAGCCGGCAGGCGGGTGGGCTGAGCGACATCGGGGTTCGCGAATGCCGAGGCGGCGCAAGCAAGCCCTGCCAACAAAACCAGATTCTTCAATGTCATAAATTCCCTTCCAAAGGATCTCCCCTGACCGGGGAGACAAAGCTCCGTCAACACGCCGACGGATACGACTGAGAGGCCGAACGACCCCTCAACCTTCAGATTACCACAAGTTCTCGGAAAGGGAAACGAAATCTTGGCGGCTTGGCGAAAATCGACATTTCTCTCGCACTTTCGAGCGCATGTCGCCGCGCCGCCAGCTATTGCCCCTTTATAGCCACCTCGTCCATCCCGTGTTCGCAGTACGTTCGTACTGTCATTTCGGTTCGGGAGGCCTGTCGGGCCCAAATCCTGATGGCTCCAGTAGATTCTCGCCCGGCCCCGTCGGCTGAGGCCCCACAGGCTCGGGACCAGATGGCTTCACAACCTGCAACAGGTCCGAGAGCCGCGTGGCGATCTGCTTGGCGTTGGCTTCCGGGATTGCAAACGCCCAGCCCACGAGCCTCGCGCTCAGGTCCGCAGCCTCCTTCTTCACCTCATCCGCCGACTTGCGGGTCGGTGCAGGCAGCTCGGGTTTTTCGGGCGTTCCGGCGGTTGGCGTCGGTGCTGCCGCCACTTCCTTCTCGTCAAACGCCGCCTCAAACGCTGCCCAATACTTCGCGTCCTTTCGGGTCACCCGAGCCGTCACCACGAGCCCGTCGAACATGGCATACCGCACCGTGGCGCGCGAAAAAGGCGTTATTCCCGCCGCAGGTGCGACAGGTCCGGGTGCCTCGCTCTTGGTGAAATCAACCTCCGTGATTGGCCGGACATCCTCGATCATCACCGGGCCCACCGCCGACGCCGGCGCATCAACCAGGTACGCGTCCTTGAGCGTTCGGCCCGGGGGCATCGCACGAAGCTTGAAGTCCAGATCCTTCTCGTTCTCACGGAAGAGCTCAAACGACCCGGCGTTGGCGGGGTCGTCGCTCGCCGCGTCCTCGTGCCGCGTGATCGTCATGCTCTTGATACGTGTGCGATCCACCTGCAGCACCGTGCGCTCGATCCACTCCATCGCGTCGGTCTCGGTGCTGAGCGAGCCGAACACCAGATATGACTGGGCGTCGGCCGGGCTTCGCGCGTAGAAGGCCGAGCGATTTCGGGACGTTGGGTCGGGCGCACCCGCCTCGCCGCTGTTGCCCACGATGAGCGAGGCGACCGGTGCTCCTGCCGAGTCCTTCAGGGTGACGAGCTTGCCGGTGGAGCCCGGCATGTCGGGCCCGTTCACGCCGATCAGCGCGTAACGCCCGGGCTTGGAAGTCTTCTCCTCGGCGATCCGCAGGTTCACGATTGTGCCCAGCACATCGTTCACCCGGTTCGAGATCGCCGGGTAGTTGAACTTGCTCTCGATCGTCCAAGGCGACTTGGCGTCGGCCCGCTTGAACGTGAGCGTGCGATTCGAGTCCTTGAGCTCGATGGCGGTGACACCCGCAGCCTTCTCGGCCACACCCGGCATCATGGGCCTCGCCTCGCCCGCGTCGGTTGGCTTGACGGCTTCGGTTCCCTTGGGCCGCGAGACGACCAGGGCGGCTGCGACGAGGACGACGGTAAGGAGAGCGAGGACAGCGAGGTTCTTGGGGTTCATATCGAGTGCTCCGCGATCGGACGCGGCGATCGGAATTGAAGGATGGACTGTCTCAGGCCTTGGCGACGGCGCGGCGCGACGAGCGATAGAGCCCCAGCGCGACCGCCAGCAGCGCGACGCACGCGGGAACCAGGCCGATGTTGAGAAACTTCACCGCGGTGCCCAGCTTCTGGATCACGCGATCGCGCTCGAGATTGACCAGACGAAGATCACGCTGGGCGGTCACCCGCTCTTGCCGCAGTTCTGTGGCCTTCTGGGCCTGCTCGGGCGTGACCTTGTAGTTGTTCTCCGCGCTGGGAGTCTGCGATTTGAGGGCCTCGGTCAGCTTCTCCTCGGCCTTGCGCAGCTTGTCCTCGGCCGCACGCACCTTCTCCACCGTCTGCTTCTCGGCGTCCTTGCGGATCGAATCGACACGGTCAAAGGGCCGCCGCGATGCGCCGCGCGGTCGGATCGAGAGCAGATCGGCCGAGCCCGTCAGGTTCTCAACGCCCAGCGTGAGAAGCTGCCCGTTGCTCGCCCAGGGAATAAACATCCGCTGGCGACCCACCGACATCTCGCGGAGCCACATCTGATTGCTCAGCATGTCCACGTCGGCCACCAGCACGATGTTGGCGGGGAGTTTCGTCTCCGCCAGGTGCTTGGACTTGTCAGGCGCGGGCGACGGGGGCGAGCCCGGGGCGGCCGCCGGAGTCGGAGGGCCAGCCTCGAACGCGGACTTCACGCTTCCAGTGAGCCTGGCGGCGATAGTGAGCTTCTCTCCGCCCGGAATGAACTTCTCGACAAGCTGCGAAGGATCCTGGATGAACTGGACCTCCCCCTTGTCGATGAGCATCGACTCCTCGCTCGTGGTGATGAGCGGGTCGATCGCGAGTTTCTTGCCCTGGAATGCCGGTTTCTCGCGGATCGCGCCCGCAACGTACGTGTTGACCGTCTCGAGCGCACGGCTCACCTCGTCGGTCTTGCTGATCGCACCCTCACGCAGCATCAGGAAATGCAGCATCGACATCTCGACAATCCGGTCCTTCTGCGGCATCTGCTGCATCATCGCGTACGTCTTGT
>JAYVUC010000057.1:0-24267 GCA_043788295.1 Phycisphaerales bacterium | reverse complement strand
CCCAGGCCGTGGCCCAGCCCGTGGCCGAAGTGGTCGCCGTAGCCAGCGGCCGCGATGTGGTCGCGGGCGATCTTGTCGATGTCACCGGTCTTCCTGCCCGCGGCGAGAGCGGCGGCGGCCATCTCGTGAGCGTCGAGCACGATCGCGTAGATATCCGCGATTTTCTTAGGCCACTTGCCCAGTGCGAAGACGCGTGTCATGTCACCTCGATATCCATTCAGCACCGCACCCCAGTCGATGAGCAGCGAGGTGTTCGCGGCGGTCTTCACGCTACCGGGGTGATAGTGGGGGAGGCTGCCGCTGGTGCGGGCGGCGACGATGGTGCCAAAGGCCGTGCCCGACGCCCCGCGCGACTTCATCTCGCCGTCGAGGCGTGCGGCGATTGAGAGTTCGGTCTGCCCGGGCTTGATCGTGGGGAGGACGGCGAGCAGTGATTGCTCCTGGAGCTTGATGGCCTTGGAGATGAGGGCGACCTCGTGCTCGTCTTTGACCCGGCGCATGCCGCTGAGAATGCCTGTGGTCGATTCCACCACGCCCTTGCCGAGTTTTTTGGCGATCACGTCACGTTCTGCGACCGTCATGCACTCGGCCTGAATACCCAGGGACTTGATGCCCGCCCCCGAGATCAATTCCGAGACCGCGTCGGTCATTGACGTCTTGCGGATCACGATCTCGCCGAGTGATCGCTGCGGCTCAAGCTCCTCCTGATAGCGAAAGTCGCTGATGATGACAGGCTTGGAAGGCCCGACAAGCAGGTACGAATCTCCGCCGAGAAAGCCCGTGAGGTAGCCGACATCGACGGGGCTTGTGACCAGAAGATGTGAGAGTTCGCGGGCGGCCAGATCGGCGGTCACGCGAGCGAGGCGGGATTTGAAGGGGGTTGAAGAGCTGGGCGATTTTTTGTCGGTTGCCATGGGAGGGGATGGTAGAGCGTTGCTCGACAGGTGGTGGAGGTCGACAACCGACGCAGCGACCGGCGGTACAGTCTGCCGTGACAACGCCGCAAACCATCGAGGCGGAAGGCTCGGACTCTGGCGCGATCGCCCGCGCGATGGTGAGGCTCTTCGCGCTCGTGGTGATCGTGGCCCCGCTCGCCGTGGCTTTGTACGACCTCATTCGAGGCATTCGTACTGAAAGCACGCCCGAAAGTCCCGCCATCCCTTGGGTGACGCTCGTGTCGTTCGCCAAGACGGTGCTGTGGGCTGGGATCATCGGCGGGCTCGCGGCGGCGTTCGGATCGCCCCTGGCGTGGTGCTGCAGGTCGACGCGGTCGCGCTGGCGGTGGACTCTCGTGCTCCCGATGTTCGTTCCCTCGACGCTCGCGTATGTCGGCTGGGGCTCGCTTCGTGCTCCGATCACGCCCTTCGCCGAATGGATGGCCGCGAAGGTCGCAGTGGGCTGGACCTGGCTTCCCTCGGCTTTCGACGGCACGCTCGCGGTAGTCGGGCTTGCTTTCTGGTCGGCTCCGCTCGCCGCCATGGTGCAGGCCGCATGGCTTCGCGGGATCGACGACGACACGCTCGAAGCGTTTCGCCTCGACTGCACCCCGCTTCGCCGCAAGATCGAGCTCGCACGCCTCTCGATGCCCAGCCTGCTCGGCTCGGCGTGGATCGTCGGCGTGCTCATGATCGGCACCGCAATCCCGCTCCACCTCGCCCAGGTGCCTACCGCCGCCGTCAATCTCTGGGCCGCTCTCGACGTGATGCCGTCGGATGAACATTGGCGGGTGTGGGTGGCCGCGTGGCCTCTCATCATCCTCGCAGCCGGGCTCGCGTGGGGTGTCTCGTGCTGGGCCCGGGTGGACCGAACGGGCGGCACAGCACCATCGCGCTGCGAAACGGGGGCGAGCGTGGCGACGATGTCGCTTGCGGCCCTCCTTCTGACCGTGAGCGTCGTGATGCCGATCGTGCTGGCGGCACGGGGAATCCGCACGGCCAGTGCCTTGAGTACATGGTGGCGATTGAATCGTGAAGCGGTGACCGCGAGCACCATTGAATCTCTTGTGGTAGGGGTGCTCGCTGTCGGTGTGGGACTGGCGGCGTGGTGCGCGATGGCCTGCTGCCTGCGGCGCGAGTCGCGCGGCATGGTCGGTGCCTTCGGTTTCGTCGTGGCCGCGATCCTGCCCGGCGTCGTGATCGGCTCGGCCGTCTCGCGCGTGTGGAACCTGCCCTTCGTGCCCATCGAGCTGGGCGAAACGATCTGGCCACTTGTCGCGGCACACGCAGCCCGGTTCGGCTTCATCGCGATCTTGACAGCCATCGTCGTGGCCAAGGCCGAGCCGCGAGTGCTCCGCGACTCGCGCCTCCTCGACGGAGCCGACACGCCTGCGGGTTGGTTTCACGCGTGCCTGCCGGGGTTTGAGCCCGTTTGGCTCATCGTCGGCTCTCTTGTCGCTGCCCTCTGCGTGCAGGACATCGAGGCAGCCGTGATCGTCCAGCCACCCGGTGTCCCCTCCCTCGCCCGCAAGCTCCTGAGCGACATGCACTTCTTCCGCACCGAAGAACTTGGCGTCGGAATGCTCGTCTCGGTGGCGATCGGCTTGATGTTCGCCGGCGTGGCGTCGGCGTTGTCGCTTGGCATCAGGACATTGCGTCGCGCATGAGTTTCGTGATAACCTATGCACATCCCGAAGGAGCCCCCATGCCCATCGCGCCCATGACCGCCCTCGTGCTTTCCAGCTTCGCGGGTGTCGAACCGCCCCAATCCCCGACGACGCTGACAGCGGTTCCCTCCACCGCAGTAAGGGTTGTGAGCGCGTTCTGGAGCCCCCGGCTCACCGTCGCCCGTGACGGCATTCTTGCCCAGAACGTCAAGCAGTGCGAGCAGACGGGCAGGTTGGGTAATTTCGACCGCGCAAGCGGCAAAGAGCAGGGCCCTCACCGCGGCCTCTTCTTCGACGACTCCGACGTCTACAAGGTCATCGAGGGCTGGTCCTACGTGATCGGCATCGAGCAGGACGCTGCGAAGAAGGCCGAGCTTGAGAAGGCCTGCGATGCTGTGATTGTCCGCATCGTTGCGGCCCAGCGCCCCGACGGGTATATCAACACGTACTACACGCTCAAGGAAGGGCTCGACAAGCGCTGGACGCGAGAACGCGACATGCACGAGACGTACTGCATCGGCCATCTCATCGAGGCGGGCGTCGCCCACTTCGAGGCGACTGGCAAGCGCACGCTGCTGGACTGCGCGATCAAGGCGGCCGACCATGTTGACTCGATCTTCGGGCCCGGCAAGCTCGCCGACCCTCCCGGCCACGAGGAGATCGAGCTCTCGCTCGTGAAGCTCGCCCGTGTCACGCACGACGAGAAGTACCTGAAGCTCGCGCGGTTTCTGGTCGAGTGCCGCGGCAAGCCCCGCCCCGGCGAGGGCGGCAAGCCCACGCTCTTTGGCGATTACTGCCAGGACACCATGCCTGTCCGCGAGCAGCGTGAGGCGATGGGCCACGCTGTCCGCGCAGGATATCTGTATTCGGCGGTGACGGATTTGGCCCGGTTGGACCACGACGCGGGGTACACGGCCGCCGTCGACGGGATCTGGGACGACATCACGCAGCGTCGCATGTACATCACGGGCGGCATCGGCCCAAGTGCTCACAACGAGGGCTTCACCACTCCCTACGACCTACCCAATGCCACGGCGTATCAGGAGACGTGCGCGTCGATCTCGCTGGCCTTGTGGGCCCACCGGATGAATCTTCTCCACGCCGACGCAAAGTACATGGACGTCTTTGAGACGTCGCTCTACAACGCGATCCTCGCGGGCGTCTCGCTCGACGGTTCGAGGTATTTCTACGTCAATCCACTGGCCAGCAGTGGAAACCACGCGCGTCAGGAGTGGTTCGGGTGTGCCTGCTGCCCGCCCAACATCCTGCGATTCATCTCATCGCTGGGCGGGTATGAGTACGCCGCAGAGGGAGACACGGCATACGTCAACCTCTTCGTGGGCGGCGAATCGACCATTCAGCTCGCCTCGGGTGCGATAAAGATTTCGCAGACGACGAACGTCCCGGTGAGCGGGGGTGTCACCATCATTGCAGCGCCTGGAAAGAGCACCAAGCCCCTCCACCTGGCCGTTCGTGCGCCGGCCTGGTCGGGCCCTGCGACGAAGGTCATGCTCAACGGGAAAGCCGTTCCCATGAACCAAACCACGCGAGGCTACTGGATGTTTGATGTTCCTGGTTCCGAAGCGGTCAAGGTAGAACTCGCTCTGGATATGACTCCGCGCCGCGTGTACGCCGATCCGCGTGTCGCAGCCAATCGTGGCCGCGCCGCCGTGATGACTGGCCCGATCGTGCAGGCGTGGGAGGCCATCGACAACACGAAGGCGGGGTCGCTTTCGCGCGTGGTCATGGGCACTGGTGCGACGATCACCCCCGATGTCGAAACCGGCTGGAGCAAATTGGCCGGCGTGGGACTTCCGATCGTGACGGTCGCCGCACAGCAATTCGCAGCCTCGATGAGCGACGAGCTGTACCAATCGTCCCCCCGGCTCGAACCTGTCACGCTCAAGTCGGTGCCGTACTTCGCGTGGAACAACCGTGGCCGCGGCGAGATGGTCGTCTGGCTCGCCGAGACTCCCTCGGTGCTCGAACTGGGCCCGCTGCCCGGCATCAAGCCTACAGCATCGTTCGCCGGCAATGGCGATGGGCCCGGCGCGATGTGCGACCGGCTGGAGCCTTCGTCGAGCAACGACCACTCCATCCCCAGGTTTACATGGTGGAACCATCTGGGCACCACCGAGTGGGTGCAGTTTGACTTCGACAAGCCGCGAACGCTCGCAAGGGCCGACGTCTACTGGTTCGACGACAAGCCGATCGGCGGCGGCTGCCGCGTGCCCGAGACTTGCGCCATCGAGTACCGTGACGGCGACACATGGAAGCCGGTGACGAACCCCAAGGGCCTGGGCACGAGGATTGACGCGTTCAACCTTACCACCTTCGACCCCGTCACTACGAAGGGCCTTCGTCTCAAGGTGCAGCTCTCCAAGGACATGAGCGGCGGGATTCTGGAGTGGCGCGTCGGGAAGTAGTCGCCCCCATACCCTCACAAGACATGCTGAACTCGATGACAACCAGTTTCGTCGCCCGCCTGCGGGCCAACGACCAGGCGACGTGGTTCGAGCTCTGGGAAACGTTCGGCCCCGTCGTGCGGGCCCAGCTGACCAAGTGGGGCAAGGGCCGAATCGGGAGCGAGACCGTCCGCGACCTGTCGCAGGAAACGCTCGCCGCACTTTCAGAATCCATCGACCGCTACGACCCGTCCAAGGGGGCACGGTTCAGCACCTGGCTGCTGGCGATCGCCAAGCACGTACTCGGCGACGAGATGGACCGGCGAAACGCCCAAAAACGCGGCGGCGGGTCGGGCAGCGGCCCAAAGCGAGCGGGAACCTTCGACGAATCGTGGATGGTTGCGTCCACGGGCGCCAAACCCGACGAGTTGTATGAGGCGGCGGTCTTTCGGGCCAAGGTCGAGGCTGCGATCCGACTCGTGCAAAAACAATCGGAGTTTATAGATTTTTCGATTTACCGCATGCGTGTGCTCGACGGCCGCCCGGGTAAGGAAGTCGCCGACGACCTGAGTATCAGCGAGCCGACTGTGAGCCGGCGGTTGGCGAAAGTTCGGGAGACGCTACGGAGTAGGCTGAGCGAAGTTATTGCACATTACAGCTTTACAGATGACGAACTTTCGGAGCCAGCGCGAAACAGACTCGTGCTCGATCCGAACAAAGGACCGACCGCCGCGGACGATGCAGCCTTTGATGAGGCGATCGCCGAGATCTACCACCAGCAGGTGGAGCTCCGCCGGCAGGATCAGGCCCAGCGTCTGGAAAGCCAGTAACAGGGCGGGAGTATCTCATGGGCGTCCTGATGGAACTGCTGATCGTGATTGCCTCTGTGGTGGTCGCTGTAGCCGTGGTGTACTTCATCCTGAGGTACGTGCTGGGGCCGATTTTCAAGGGAATCGGCACGGTGCTGGATCGCCTGTTGGGCTTCATCGGGCGGACGATCAGTGACACGTTCAGGCTGGTCGGGAGCGTCATCACGACGCTGGTGTACATGCCGATCATCGCGATCATGGTGATGGTGGGACGGTGGTCGAGCGCAAAGCACTTTGGCTCGTCGCTCCAAAGCGAGATCAAGTTGTTCGGCCTGACCCTCTACCGGCTCACGTTGGGCAATCTGCTGCGGGCGTTTTGTGCTTCGGGGGTGGTCGAGGGGCTTGGGCAGCGGGTGCCGCAGGCGATTGCCGATGCGCCGGCGAGCGATGCTCCGCACAATCGCTCGGGGCAGTTTGACGGGTACTCGATCGTCGGGTCGCTTCCAGGCGGCGGGTCGGGGTCGAAGCTCTATATCGCCGAGCCCGACGCGATCCGCCTCGCCGGGTTCGAGCGTAACGGGCATTTCACCGTTGACCAGGTGGTGATCAAGTCATTTTCGCTGCGTGACGGGAGCAGCCTGCCCCAGATCGTGCGTGAAAGCCGGTCGCTCGAAGCCGCCAAGAAGCTGGGGCTTGTACTCGACCATCAGTTGACGCCCGAGCGGTTCTTATATGTCATGCGGTACGTGCCGGGTCAGTCGCTCACGGCGGTGACACACCAGATCCACGCCGCGAGCGAATCGTCGAACCCGCGCGGGCTGGACAACGTGAACCTCAGGCGAGCGCTGGGAATCACGAGCGACCTGCTCCGCACGCTCGATGCCTATCACAAGGGCGGGCTCTGGCACAAGGACGTCAAGCCCGACAACATCATCGTCGACGGCATGCGGGCCCACCTTGTCGATTTCGGGCTCATCACGCCCCTGCGTTCCGCGCTCACGCTCACCACGCACGGCACCGAATACTTCCGCGACCCCGAGATGGTCCGCCAGGCTCTCAAGGGCGTGAAGGTCCACGAGGTCGACGGCGTCAAGTTCGACATCTATGGCGCGGGCGCGGTGCTTTATTCCATCGTAGAGAACAGCTTTCCCGCCCACGGCGCGCTGTCGCAGATCAGTTCCCGTTGCCCCGAGGCACTTCGCTGGATTGTGCGGCGCGCGATGACCGACTACGACAAGCGGTACTCCAGCGCGGGCGACATGCTCCGCGATCTTGAGACGGTACGACTTGCCGCCGACCCCATGGCCGTGAAGCCCGGGCAGCTTCCCAGCATGCGCGACGCGGCTGCGGCGGGTGAGGCGATGGAACCCCTCGCCGTGTTCGAGATGCCCGGCGTGGCATCGGTGCAAGCCGCGGCCTCGGCGGTGCCGCCGCCAATTCCCATGCCGATTCCCGCGCCGGCCGCCGCGCAGGCGTTCAGGCCGCAGTCTCCCCAAGCGAACGAGCCGTTCAATCGTGCCGCCTCGCCCGTCAAGCCCTCGATCCGGCTCAAGAACTGGTGGACGGGCGAACACGAGTTGGATGGCCAGTCCCCGGCGGGTGCGCCGGCCGCCGCGCCCGAGATATTCGGGGCACGCGTTCACCCCGGCATGCGATCCAGCGCGAGAGAGCAGATCGAGCGGGCGCGCGGGCGTGCCGCAGCGGCACGGGCTCGCATCCAGGATCGGCTTAAGAATCGGCGGAGCATCAATCGCTCGTACAGCAACAACCCCAACATGGGCGTGATCCTGGGTGTGGGCGGCGTGCTGGGGCTTCTCTTCCTGGGCGTGTTCGTGCCAGTGGTGAGGATGCGGTCGTCGCCCGACATGGATCCGCTAAGCGTTGTCTCATCCGACGGACGCGGCTCGCCGGCGACCGATGACCCGGAATCAGACGGCGGCCCGGACTCGCCCACGTCTCTTGCCAGCCGCGACCCGGTCGAGCGGGTGAAGGACGCGACAGCGTTTGTTGTCGTCGGGCTCCAAAAGCCGCTCGCGGCGGACAACGCCGAGTCCATCAAGACGAGCCTGGACGCGCTGCGAAGGGGTGGGCTTTTGGTTCGCGGCGATGCCCCTGGGCTTGAGGTGGATCGGGCCGATCTGGATCTGACCGCCGACGCGCTCAACGCGCTGGGCACCGCGACGGCCGACAACCCGGCATCGCTTGTTGGCGTGCGAAAGTGGATGACCGAGAAAAATGCAGCCGACGTCTTGATCTGGTACACATCGACGGCGACAAAGCCGGGCGAAAAGACGCCCGTCCTGAGGCAGTTTATCATCGAGCCCGACGCGGCGGGCGATACGGAGCGAGAGGCACGGATCGCCAAAGTCCGCAAGCAGATCGATCGGGCACTGGGACACTGAACTCACCCGTGTGGCGTGTTTGAGACTTCGCGGAGCCGATCGAGCGTCGCCGCCGCCCCGCCCGAGTCGATCGCGACGCTGGCGGTGAAAAGTGCCTGTCTCCAGTTGGATTCAACCCCGCCCATGATGAGTGCCGCAGCCGCATTCACCACCACAACATCGCGGCGAGCCCCGCGCCTGCCCGCGAACACATCCTTGATCGCCGAGGCCGCCTCGGGCACGGTCGCCACGATCAAGTCACGCTGATCCCAGCGGTCCACACCGAGTGAGATCGGATCGAGCACGCCCAAACGGACCGTGCCGTTCTCGACCTCCGCAAAGCGAGTCGGGGCCGACACGCTGATCTCGTCCATCCCGTCGTCGGAATGAACGACCATCGCCCGGACAGAGCCCAGCACTGCCAGCGTGCGCGCCATGGGCTCGACGTGCTGCGGGCCCATGACGCCCATCACCTGCCGCTCGGCCCGCGCGGGGTTGGTGAGCGGGCCCAGCAGATTGAACATCGTGGGAAAGCCCAGCGCAGCCCTGGCGGCGGCGGCGTGCTTCATCGCCGGATGGTGGTTCACCGAGAAACAGAAGCACACGCCACACTGCTCAAAGCACGCTGTCTGCGCAATTGGAGGCGCGTCGATGTTGACGCCCAGCTCGCGGAGGACTTCGGCCGATCCGCGCCCCGTGCGACTCTTGTTCCCGTGCTTGGCGACGAGCAGTCGCCCCGAAGCCGCAGCGGCGGCGACAATGGCGGCCGCCGTCGAGATATTGAACGTTTTGGGTGTGCCGCCTGTGCCGCAGGTGTCGAGCACGGGCACCGAGCTTCCCGCAGGCCGCTCGACGACAATGACATTGGCCCGCATCGCCTCGCCCGCGCCAACCAGCTCATCGACAGTCGGCCCGCGACGCTGGATCAGCGCGAGCATCGCCCCGATCTGCGAATCTGCCATACGGCCTGACAGCAATTCAAGAAACATCGCGCGGGCGGCATCACGCGTGAGCGTCTCGCCCGCAACCAGCCGCGGCAGGGTTTCCTTCACATCCGGGCCAGCTTCCATGGTCCGACCGTAGGTCGGTGTCAGGTGGCTCAGTTGCTGGTGGCCTGGCTCTTGGTGGCCCGGTTCTCTTGGTAGCCCGGTTCTCCGAACCGGGTCGCTTTGGGCTCAGAGCATCGCCAGCGGCAATTCAATTTGGCAGCTTCGAGGGCCCGGTTCGGAGAACCGGACCACCAAGAGCCAGGCCACCAAGAATCTCCCGAACCGCCTCGTCAGGCCGCTCCGCACCGCAGACCGCTGACGAAACTGCCACACCCCGGCACCCCGCCGCAGCCAGCTCCCCCGCGTTTGATGCGTCGATGCCGCTGATCGCCAGATGTGGCAGGCGGGCGGTCTGAGGCTGCGCGAGATAAGCCCGCAGATACTCAACGCCCGCCAGCGTGGGCTTGGGCTTGGTCCCCGAGGGAAACATTGGTCCAACGCCGCAGTAGTCCGCCCCGTCAGACGCCGCCTGCCTCGCCTGTTCAATACTGGTGGTGGAAACGCCCACGAGCAAAGAGAACCCCGCGAGCTTGCGAACATCAGCAACCGAAAGATCGGTTTGACCCACATGAACCCCGTCGGCCCCTGACAACAGAGCGATATCCACGCGGTCGTTGACGATGATCGCGGGCCGTTCGGGACCACGCGCGTGCGATCGCGCGATCGCCACCAGCCGGGCAGCTCTGCGTGCGAGTTCGCCCTCCTCAATTGATTTTTCACGCAGCTGCATGCAATCGGTCCCGCCCGCGATCGCAAGCTCCGCCACACGCTCCCAGGCATGGAAGCGGCACAGCGACTCCGAAATCAGAACACAAAGCCGCCACTGCCTGGCACGCCCCGTGCTCAGCGCGAGCACAATCTTCCGTTCGGCCTGGTATGCCCGGTATCGGAGCTGCTCAGCCCGCTCGGCAGCAGCGGTCGCCGCAAACCCTTTGGCCGCCTCCTCGATTGACCGGAGCGACTCGGTGAGTCGCCCGCACGCAGCCCGTGCGATCGCGGGAATCCCCTCGCGTCGCAGTTCAGCGGGAGCGAAAATGTCCGTGCCGACATCCCCCGGCGTGTCACGCGACGCCAGCAGAGCACCCGAGTCGATTGGAAGCAGGGCGATCACCGCCCGCAGCTCATGCCGCATTTCCTTGAACACGCTGCAAAGCACGGCGTCGTCGAGCGTGAATCGAGCGATATCGTCGAGCACACGCAGCGCCTCTGCCCCCCGATTGGCAGAGGCATCAATGATCCGGGCGAGGGCGGTTCGTTCGCCACGGTGGTGTGAACTTTGGGGGTCCATGAGAGGATGAGGATAGTGGCCGCCCTGGTCGCCGGCAGGATGGGCTTTCTCCGCCTGCCGATTTCTGATATGATGATGCACGGATACCCGGTAGTCTCCCATGTCCGACAAGATCGACAACCCGATCGAGCTCGCTCCCGACGCACTCTGGCGCCCAAAGCCCACGCTGCCGGGCGTTGTCGTTGTCAAGCGGTCCATGGACGAAACCATCGACGTGCTCATGGCTGATCTGATGATCCACGCCCGCAATTGCGTCCGGGCGTTCGGCGACTTTCACCTGGCGGTGCTGGCGACGCCCGATCTCGAGCGTGTGCTGGCACGCCTTCTGTGGGATCCGTTCATGCGAGAGTTTCCGTGGACCCGCACCCATCTCTGGCTAGTGGATGAGAGGTTCGGTGGCGCCGAGGGCGCGCGGGCCGAGCTTGCTCGCGGTTTGCTCGTCGAGCATTCGGATATCCCTTGCAACCAATTCCACCCGATCGACGCGGCCGACGAAACCGGGGCAGAGTACGAGGCAACCCTCCGCGAAACCCTCGGCTGGCGTGAGAAGGGGCACGATCGCCTCGACTTCGTTTTGCTCTCGCCCGACCCGTCGGGACCGCTTGTGCATCCCGCTCCGCTGGCCGACGCCGACCGACTGGCCGTCCCGGTCGGAGCTGCAGATTCCCGCGCCGTCTGCATGACCCTGGACTTTTTGAACGCATCACGGTTCATTGCGGTGGCAGCCGTCAACGCCACGGAATCTACCGAAGGCTCGCGGGCACCACAGGTGCGGGAGATCGCGGCGGCGTACCGTCGTGTTCCGCGAGACGCCCGCCAGGCGCCGGATGCTTCGCACGCGTTGGGCGTTCGGCTTCGGCCCGTCGCGGGCGAGCTGCGGTGGTATCTCGACCCCGACGCGGCGTACGGGGGCGAGAACGTGTCGAATCAGCCCGGCGATTGAAACGCGCCGACTGTCCCGCCCCTTTCACGGGCCCTTGAGACCCCTATGGCCCGACTTTCCATCGAACCCAACGACCGCGTTAAATACACCATCCGCTATCAGTCCGACCACGTCGTTGTCATCGAGAAGCCCGCGCACCTCGTGACCCAGCCCGGCATCGGGCACGAGCGATCGAGTCTGCTCAACGGCCTCTTCGCCGCGTTCGGCCCGCGGCTCCAGCAGCTTGGCAAAGACCGCGACTTCGGCCTGCTCCACCGCCTCGACAAGGAAACCAGCGGGCTTGTCGTCGTCGCCCTCACCGCCCAGGCGTACGACATGCTGCGCGATCAGTTCGAGCTGCGGACGGTGAGGAAGTTCTACTGGGCGATCGTGAAGGATCGCCCCAAGGGCGACTCGGGGGTCGTTCGCAAGCCAATCGCCGAGTTCCAGGGAACGCCCGCCGCCGACAAACGCGAGCGCAGCGGCGGGCGCACACTCAAGCTCGCCCGCATCTCTTCCGCCGGAAAGCCCGCCCTGACCGCGTTTCGGCTCATCAGCGAGGGAGCCGCCGGAAGCCTTGTCGAGTGCCGCGCCGTCACCGGGCGGCTCCATCAGGTCCGCATCCACATGGCGTCGATCGGTTGCCCGGTCCTGGGCGATCAGTACTACGCCCCCTCATCGGTGCGGGCCCTGGGCTCACGCCTCGCGCTGCACGCCCACCGTGTCGCCTTTCCAGACCCCGGCAACCCCGAGGTCGAGATCGACGTGCACTCGCCGTTTCCCAAAGACCTGCGAAGCGTGCTCAAGCTGCTGAAGCTGCCCAAGCCCGACGATCACATGTCGTGATGTTCGTGAAGGCTCACGAAGCCACGCCGTCGCGTGAAGCGATGTGCTGGGCGACGCGTGCGCCCGAATCCAGCGCGCCTTCCATGTACCCCACGAACTTGTAGCACGTGTGCTCACCGGCAAAGTGCAACCCGCCCGAAGGCTTGGCCATCAATGGGCCGTGCGTTGTCACCTGTCCCGGCGCGGGGAACGAGAACGACCCGCCCGTCCATATCTCACTGGGCCAATCCATGAACTTGGCGGCAATGAAGTGCTCGCGGAAGCCGGGATAGATCTTGGAGAGTTCGGCGACATACGAGTCAACAAGTGGGCCTGACTTGCCCGCGAGAATCCGTTCGGCCGCCGGCCCGCCGGAGAACGCCGTGAGGCACGCGCCGGGCGACGCCATGCCATCCTTGCCAACCATAGGCGTGATCGTCTGCCCCTGCGTTGCGTCCCACGTCATGCACACATCGCCGTCGGTCAGGGCGTCGGGTGCGAGGTGCGCGTCCTTCCAGAATCGGCTCTTGACCGCCGCAAGGAACTTGACATTCGTCCCCATCTGAGGCGAGAGCCCCTTGGGAATAAGCCCGTCGCTGAACTGGACTTTGTTCCACACGCTTGGTGCAACGGCGAGCACGACATCGTCAGCCTCGACCGTCTGCCCGCCCGCGGTGGTCAGGATCATTTTGTCGCCGCGATCCTTGATCGCCTTCACCGGCGTCTTGAGTGCAAAGTTCTTCTCGCCGATCGCCTGCGCGAGCTTGAGCGCAAGAAGCTGGCTTCCGCTCTTGCACCGGAAAAGCTCGCTGTCGGTCCAGTACCGCTCAAGCCCGCCGCCCCTGACCATCGTCAGGTTGCCCAGGTAGCTCTGCTTGTGCATCGCCACGCCGTTGTTGGCCTCAAGCTGCACGCGGATCGCGCGCGTGCACAGGGGCGAAAGATCGAGCTTTGCGAGCCATTCCGCCGCCGATTTGCGATCGAGCTCGATCGCGCCAGCCGCAGTCCAGGGTTTCTCGGGATCGATCGCCGCCGCGTCGGCCGTCATCTTCTTGAACGCCTCGTCCATCTCCACATAAAGCGTCTTGGCCTCTGCGGCCGTCAGGCGATGGTCGTCCAGGAAGATCGGTGCGTCCAGGTCTCCTGGTTCGGACGCGTTCAGAAAGTCGAGGCCGAACTTCGCCTTGCAAGCTGCCCACGTCGGGTGATTCGAGCCGATCAGTTCGCCGCCGCCCTCCACCGTGCCGCCCGGCACCAGATCGTGGAACGACAGCACCCGCCCGCCCACACGCTCGCGCGCGTCGAGAATCAGCACGTTGTACCCGACAGCTTTCAGCTCGTGGGCGCACATGAGCCCCGCAAAGCCCGCGCCGACGATGACGATCCGCTTGCCGCCACCCGCGCCGGGTGCCTTCTGTGTCGAACGGCAGCTCATCAATCCGCCCACACCCGCGGCGAGCGTGGCCGCGAGAAACGAGCGACGGGTCAAGGGGTCGATCGGCGGGCCGAATCGGTCGTGGAGGCGGGCGAAAAGCGTGCGTGACATGGGCGGCTCCTAGAACGCATGGTAACGCAGGGCGGTCCCCTCAGCCAATCACCCCGATCGTGCGTAGATTCCTACGCTTGCGCTCAATGACGACCCCAACGCCCGCCACAACTCTCAAAGACACCACCGCCCTCTACCTCGCCACCGAGACGAAGATCATGCTGGGCGGGGGCAAGGCCGCGATCGATCGCCAGCACGAGAAGGGTCGATTGACCGCCCGCGAGCGAATCTCGCTGCTCGTGGATTCGCCCGAACAGAGCCGCGAGCGTGAGCGAGCGACCGGCCACCAGTCTGGTCCCGTCACTTCGCTCGCTGACGTTCGCGGCTCTATTTCGAGCTTCCAGGAACTGGGCCTCTGGGCCGCCCACGATATGTACAAGGAATTCGGCGGCGCGCCCGCCGCCGGCGTCGTCACCGGCATCGGCGTCGTGCAGGGCCGCCGCCACATGATCATCGCCAACGACGCCACCGTGAAGGCCGGCGCTTTTTTCCCCATGACCTGCAAGAAGATCATCCGAGCCCAGACCATAGCGATGTTGGCTCGCCTCCCGCTCATCTACCTCGTTGACTCTGCCGGCGTCTTTCTCCCGCTCCAGGAAGACGTCTTCCCCGACACCGACGACTTTGGGCGCATCTTTCGCAATAACGCGGTGACCTCGGCCGAGGGAATCCCGCAGATCGCGGCGATCATGGGCTTCTGCGTCGCCGGGGGCGGCTACCTCCCCGTCCTCTGCGACACGCTGCTGATGACCGAGGGCTCGGGGCTCTACCTCGCGGGGCCCGCGCTGGTGAAGGCCGCGATCGGGCAGGAAGTGACGGATGAGGAGCTGGGCGGGGCCGCGATGCACGCGAGCATCTCCGGCACCATCGACTTCAAAGAGAAGGATGACGCGTCCTGCATCCTTCGCCTCCGTTCGCTCGTCTCTAAATCCTCGATTCCCAACTCGATGCCTTCCTGCCTTCCCGTCTCGATGCCTTCTTCACCTGTCAACCCCTCCCGCATCTACGAAATCTTCACCGACAAACCCGGCGTTCAGTACGACGTCAAAGCCATCATCGAGTGCCTGGTTGACTCCAAGGTGGTCCGGTTCTCCGAACCGGGCCTTTCTTCTTCTCTGTCCACACCGCCTTTGGTTCAAATGCCCGGTTCGGAGAACCGGGCCACCCCCGACTTCGACGAGTACAAAGCCGACTACGGCCAATCCCTTGTCTGCGGCTACGCAAAGCTCGGCGGGCACTCCGTGGGCATCGTCGCCAACCAGAAGCAGCTCGTACAGCGCACCATGCCTTCGACAGGCAAGGCCGGTGTCACGCCCGGTTCGGAGAACCGGGCCACCAAGCAGGTGCAGATGCCCGGCGTGATCTACGACGATTCCGCCGAAAAGGCCGCTCGCTTCATCATGGACTGCAACCAGCGCAAGATCCCACTCCTCTTCATCCACGACACCACAGGCTTCATGGTGGGCCGCGACAGCGAGCAGGGGGGGATCATCCGCGCGGGGGCGAAGATGGTCAACGCGATGGCGAACTGCATCGTCCCCAAAGTCGTCCTCATCACCGGCGGCAGCTACGGCGCGGGCAACTACGCCATGTGTGGCCGCGCCTTCGATCCCTTCCTCACCTTCGCATGGCCCGGCGCCAAATGTGCCGTCATGGGCGCGAACCAGGCGACGGGTGTCCTCGCGACCATCGAAGAGGCGAGCCGAAAGCGCAAGGGCGAGACGATCGACCCTGAAACTCACAAACAAATCTCCGCTGCGATCCACGCGGGCTATATCGAGCAGGCCGACATCCGCCACGCCGCCAGCCGAGGCTGGGTGGACCGGATCATCGAGCCTCACAAAGCCCGCGAAGAGCTCATCGCCGCTCTCGAAGCGACCCGTGGCTGGGACTACTCCCGTCCGTTCAAGACAGGGGTTTTGCAGACGTGATCAGAGCCCCGGCGCCAGCCGTGGGGAGCCCACGACCACCGTTCGCGTCATTTGCCGCCGTCCCGTGCCCCGGTCGCGGCAACAGGCCTTCATAGACGGTGTACGGCGATGACTTCGTGGCGACCTGCCGCTCTATGCTCATCGCGTCATTCATCGAGGAACCCATCCATGTGGATCACCCCCGTCACACTCCGCGGTCGCTTCGTGCGCCTTGAGCCGCTCCACCCCGGGCACGCTCCCGGCCTTTTCGCCGCCGCCGACCCCGAGCTCTTCCGCCACACCGCCCAGCAGCCGCTTGAGTGGAGTGTTCGCGGCTTCGAGCGCGAGATCGAAACGGTCGTTGCGATCCCCGCCACCGTCGCCCTCGCGATCGCTCTCGAATCAACTGGTGCCGCGATCGGCCGCACCACGTACATGGAAATCCGCCCCGAGCATCGCGGCGTGGAAATCGGGCGCACGTGGATCGGTCGCGCCCACCACGGCACCATGGTCAACCGTGAGATCGAGCTCCTGATGATGCGGCACGCCTTTGAGGAACTTTCACCCACCACCATTCGCGTGCAATTCACCACCGGCGGCACCAACATCCACAGCCAGACCGCGATTGCAAAGCTTGGCGCGGTACGCGAGGGCGTCCTTCGCAGCCACCGCATCACGATCAACCCCGACCCGGCCGTGCCACCGCTGATCCGCGACAGCGTCTACTGCGGCATTATCGCCTGCGAGTGGCCCGGCGTGAAGCAACGTCTCGAACAAAGGCTTACGAAGTTCGAGCAGTCGCAGGGAACGTGAGCATCACACGTCGCAGATGATCGCGGCTTCCCTGAGCGATGTCATCGCGTCTCGCTTTGGAATGAACTCCTGCCCCAGGTATCCCGTGTACCCCGAATCCACGATCGCCTTGGCGATGCCCTTGTAGCAGAGTTCCTGTGTGTCGTCGATCTCGTTGCGCCCCGGGTTGCCGGCCGTGTGGTAGTGGGCGATTGCCGAGGCGTTTTTGGTGATGGTGGCGATCACGTCGCCTTCCATGATCTGCATGTGGTAGATATCGTAGAGCAACTTGAAGCGGCTGCTGCCCACCTCGTGCACCAGATCGACGCCCCACGCCGTGCGGTCGCACATGTAGTCGCCGTGGTCGCGTTTGCTGTTGAGCAGCTCCATGATGATCGTGACGCCCAGTTGCTCCGCCAGCGACGTGATGCGTTTGAGGCCCTTTGCGCAGTTTTTCAAGCCTTCCTTGTCGTCCATCCCGCCGCGATTGCCACTGAAGCAGATCTGATTGGGGATGCCCGCCGCCTTCACGAGCGGGAGCCGCTCTTCGAGTTCCTTGATGATCGCGTCGTGATGCTCAACGCGGTTGAACCCGCTCTGGATCGGGTTGGACTTCACGGTGTTGGCCACCGCGCATGTGAGCCCGGCCGCTTTCACGATGGGCCAGTCGGCCGGATCAAGCAGCTCGACCGACTTGAGCCCGATCTCCGCCGCGTGGCGGGCAAGGTCTGGCAGTTTCATCCCGCCAAAGCACCAGCGGCAGACCGACTGCTTCAGGTTTCCCTTCAGCGGCTGCCTACCCGACGGCGGATCGATCTCAGTCGGAAGGCTCGGGAGTGACGGCACCTTGGGAAAGGACGGCGGGTTCGGGATGCTCTGTGGGATTCCGGGCTGGGTGCCCAGAGCATTCGACATGTGGACCCCGGCGACGGCAGATGTGGCGATAAAGGAGCGACGGTTCATACCCCAAGCATACCGCAACGCCTGACGGCGTGTTGCGAGCCGGGTTGCCAGTCGCCGCGTACGCCGCCTCAGCCAGACCGACCCCCGCTGCCCGCTCGGGCCACTCGACCCAGGCGTACCGATTTTCCAACAGATGAGCGTCGATGTCTCGCCCGTCGTGATCATCAACCTGTTCCAGGTTGCCCAGGCCGATATCCCCCGCTCCACAAAGCGTGGAAAGCCGACGCCAACTGGATGAAACAGAGCCGGGCTACCTCTCAACGGAGCTTCACCAGAGCATCGCCGGCAGCACCGCCTTGATGAACTACGCCGTGTGGGAATCGGTCGCGCACTTTCGTGCGGCATTCAATCACCCCGGCTTTATGAAGGCGTTGGGGCAGTATCCCTCTTCCGCCGTCGCGTCGCCGCACCTGTTCACGCGTCTCACGGTGCCGAATCTGTGCGTGGGGCCCTGAGTCGTTACCCCATCTGGCCCTCAGGGCAGCAGCGACATGATGGTGTAGTCGAGGCGCACCGCCACCAGCTTCACCACAGACGACGTTGGTAGCGGCCCGGGCCAATACGCCCGCAGGCAATAGGTGTTGAGCGTGTTGTTGATCGGGATGTTCACGCTCGATGATGAGAAAGTCTGGAGCAAAGCCGATGCCCCCGACGAGTGATACACCGAGCCGGTGAACGCAATGTCCGCGATCGGCACCGTGTCGATCTCCACAGTCATGGTCACGCCGGGGTCGTTGACGAGGCAGCGAACGGAAATGCCTGTGATCGTTGCCCCATCGGGCAGCATGATCGGGGCATAGAACTGCGCGGTGACTCCCACCCCGCTTGTGTTGAACAGGGCTGTCATGTCCACGCTGTACCCGGTTGTGCCCGAGCTGGGTATGAAGGCCGAAGGAGGGTACATTACGCTGCGAGTCGTCGTGGGGATGATGATGTTTCCGGCAAAGGTCACATCGGGCGACCCACGCAGGATGGACATCGCGCTCGTCATCGGGCTCATCGTGGAATTCACGGTGCCGAACGTGAAAAGATTGGTGTTGCCGTCGTATAAAATCCGCCCGCCCAAACCGTTCCCGGTGACCGTTTCGGTCATGTTGAGCTGCGCCGAACCACCATTGAGGGTGGATTGAATCGAGAGCACTGGTGCAACTGTTTGGAGGTGAAAGGTTGCCGTCGGAGCGACAAGGCCGATCCCGATGTTTGTCCCATCTGACCGCATCGCGCCACCCGAGACCCTGAGCAGCCCCGCAGCATCGGAAGCCAGGTGCGTGTTGTTGACCTGTGCACCTCCGATGTCCAGAGCCCCGACACTCGAGTCAAGGATCATCGCACTGTTCACGCCGCCGGCGGGGATGCTGAACACCGTGCCCGCGAGGTTGATGCCCGCGCCGGCGGTATAGGTGGTGTTGGTGTCGAGATCGTCCTGAGGCGTAAATGCGGTACCGTTCCACTTGAGCACCTGGCCGATCGTTGCAGCCGCGATCGACGTTCCCGTGCCCCCACGAAGTGCCGAGAGCGTGCCCGTCGAGAAATTGCCCGCGTTGAGTGCCGAAAGCCCCGCGCCCGAGCCTGTGAAGGCATTGGCGGCATTTGTGAGCGTCAGTGCATTGGAGTAGCTCCCGCCGATCCGGGCGGAAGGAATGGTCCCGGTTGTCAGGTTACCCGCGTTCTGATAGAACGAACTCGACTGCCCGCCAAACGAAAGCGAGTTCTGAGCGGTTGTGGCGGTCGTCGCTATCTCGGCCAGTCCTGCCGCCCTCGCTAAGGGTGCTGCTGTCACCGCCTGTCGCGGCGCGAGCACCGTGAACGCGACCGTGTTGCTCGCGTCGTGCGGCGCACGGACACTGATTTCAAGATACGAGCCGACAGGCACCGTCTGTACAAAGTCGAGCTGCACGGTGAATCGACCGGCCACACACGCGATATCGCCCGCGCTGAGCACCGGGCCAACCTGCACCGGTCCATTGGCGGTCGTGTAGAGCCGGAACTGAAAGTCCGCCGACCCCGCGTATGGTGTGCCCGCCGATTGCAGCTCGCCCTGATACGTGAAGGCCGTGGGAACTGTCTGCCCCAGGCTGGCGGGTGTCATGCCAGCCATGCCGACCACCGCAACGCCAAGGCGGAGCGCACTCAAAATGTGCCTGAAAAGTTTGTTGAGCTTCACCACTGCAAGCCTCCGATTGCCATCACCCGATCAACACGACCCACGCCAAGCCCTTCGCACGCGTGGCATAGGGAGCGTGCCTCGTTACGAGAATGTCGGCACACACGCGTGCGACCTCGCCATCCTATCAGATCGGGCAGCTATTTCTCACGGCATCACGCACTCGCGCGTCCGAGAAACACCGGACCCGACTGCGTTTGTCCACTGTCCAGACAAGTCGCCACAGCGACCTCTGCATTTATAGACCAAGTGGCAGGCCAGGACACTATACCGCTGTCGTGGCCCATCAATTGCGCTCCGGTCACGTTCCAGGGGTCCACGAGGGTGTCGAGATCCCAGACTCCGGCACCGACGGCTTCGCCCTCGTGAACGCGATGCCCGCTGATGCGGGCACGTGCTACTGCTACCCAACCAACTCCTGCGGGATCGTGATATCGATGGCGGCTCGTCTGAACGTTGTGGTCGGCCCCGCTGACTATGCCAAGGATGGCACCGCCGACTTCTTCGACTACGACGACTTCGTGGTTGCGTTCGAGGCGGCCTGCTGAGGCCGAGTCACTTCCAGCTCAGTGAACCCGTGGCATCATGTGACCCCGACCGCAACCACCCCGCAGCCAGCTCTACTGTGCGCCGCGGAGCAGGTGTTTCAACGGGGGAACGCGTGCCGAACCAGCGTGGGCCCGTTTTGCTGTGATCCCACATCATGATACCATGTGTGGCACGAGATTGGCATGAATATTCACCATAAACAGAAAATGTAGCAAGATTGCTGGTTTTTTCTGTGCCATCGTGTAGGTGTTATTCAACCCCCGGATGGTGTAGACCGTGGGCCAGGACGTTCCAGGGCAAGCACGAAGTGTCGCTTTGGTTGCCGTCCGCATTCCCCTCTAACCGGGGAGTTCATCGGATGAGTCGGCTTCCCGACTCTCCTGCTCAAAGGCAGGCTGTCCATGGCGCAGGCCACCGATGTATTGATCTTGGGTTCCGGGCTGACGGGGCTATCGGCCGCGTGGGTTCTGGGTGACCGGGCGACGGTACTCGAACGCGATTCGCGTCCGGGCGGGCTTGTCCGCACCGAACGCATCGGGGACTACTGGTTTGACCGCGTCGTCCACCTTTTGTACTTTCAAGACGCGGGCACAGAAGGGCGCATTCGCGGGCTGATGGGCGACACGCTTGCCCCTTGCCCGCCCGAGGCGTGGTGCGAAACTGCGGCCGGGGTGACCAAGTTTCCGTTCCAGATGAACCTTCGCGGGATCGACGCCGAGTCGCGTGCCCGCTGTATCCGCGACCTGGCCGAGGTCACGTTCAAACCATCGGGTGTGGCACCCAAGAACTTCGAGGAGCATCTGCTGGGCACGTTCGGCCGGGGGATGTGCGAGCTGTTCCTCTTCCCGTACAACCGCAAGATGTGGAAGCGGCCGCTGAACACGCTCGCGCCGTCGGGCTTCACATGGAACATCACGCCGCCCGACTTTGAGAAGGTGCTCAAGGGCTCGTTCGAGGCCGACAGCTCCTTTGCCGCGTACAACAGCGCGGGCTGGTACCCGCGTCCCGCCGCCGGTTCGCCCGTACGCGGCATGGAAGTGCTGGCGACGACGCTCGCGGAGCAAGCCCAGGATCTGCGGCTCAACTGCAATGTGGAGTCGATGGATACCGACCGCCGCACCGTCACGTTCCTTCGTGGCATGGGTGTGACCGCTCGCCGCGAGGTCATTCGCTACAACGACGCGATCCTTTCGACGATGCCGCTGCCAGCGCTGCTGAACGTCTGCGAGGGTGCGCCGCCGGACCTGCGGCGTGCGTGCGCGGGCCTGCGTCGCAATCGAGTGCTGTCGGCGACGATCAGCGTCAAGGGGCCTCGCCCGGTGAAGCCCGGACACTGGCGGTACTACTCCGACGAGTCACTGGTGTTCACTCGCCTTATCTACCTCAACGAGTTCGACCCGATGTGCTCGCCCGACGAGGGCTGGTCACTGCTTGTGGAGATCACCGAGCCCGCCGAGAGCCCGATGACCGACAAGGCGTCGATGCTCGCCCGAGTTCGCGCCGATCTCGCGCGGGCCGGGGCCATCCCGCATGACTGCACAATCGTGGGGGAGGACATCATTCTCGTGGACCCCGCATACGTGGTCTTCGGGCTTGACAGCGCCCCGATCGTCGAGGCGGCCCACGCGTTCCTGGCCTCTCGCGGCATCACGAGCCTTGGGCGGTACGGCAAGTGGGAATACTCGGGCATGTCGGGTTGCATCCGCGACGGTCTGGCGTGGGGCGAGTCGATCGCGGCGGGTGTTGTGCGCGACGAATCAGAGCAAATCTCTCCCGTCACCGTTGCAGGAGCCGCCCGCTAGTGCCCATCGAAGCAGCCCAACTTTCTACGTTTGGAATCGCCTCGGGCACGGCCTTGGCCGCCGGTTTGCTCGGCACACTGGGCGTCCGCACGCTCGCCCTGCGTTTGAGCATCGTGAACAAGCCTAACCCGCTCATCCCGCAGCACACGCGGCCCGTCGCGTATCTAGGCGGCGTAGGCGTGGCGATCGGGGTCGCTGCGGGCGTTGCAGCCATGTGGCTTATGCACGCCGCAACGCCGGGGCTCGCAATTCTGCTCGGCGCGGCCCTCTTTCTGGTTCTTGGTGTCGCCGACGATCTTCTTGCGTTCAAGCCCGCTCCCAAGTTCGCCCTTCAAGCCGTGGTCGCCGCACTCGCCGTTGCGTTGGGCGTCAAGGCCGACCTCACGGGCGTCGCGGTGCTCGACGCCGCGATCTCGTGGTTCTGGATCACCACACTCGTCAACGCGTTCAACTTTACCGACGTGTGCGACGGGCTGCTGGGCTCGCTCTCGGCCGTCATGTTTGTTGCCCTCGCGTTCCTCGCCCCAGGCGATGCGGGTCTCTCGCTTGTCGTCTCGGCATCGTGCATGGGCTTCCTCGTGTTCAATCGACCGCCTGCGAGTATCTTTTTGGGCGACGCGGGAAGCCACCTTCTGGGCTTTCTTGCGGCGGCGATCACACTTTCGTCTGTCGGACAAGCGGCAACCTCCCCGTCTCTCGCACTCGCCGCTGCCTTGCTCGCCGTCGCGGTGCCGCTCTTTGAGCTTTTCTTTCTCACGGCTGTACGTATCAGGAAGGGCCTGCCATGGTGGAAGGGGAGCCCCGACCACTTCTCTCTGCGGCTTCAGGCCGCGGGCGTCTCTCGCACCAGCACCGATCGCATCGCGTGTGCTTTCGCGGCGGCGTGGGCGTGTGCGGGCATCTTCCTACTCGACGCGTCGCCCGCCAACACGGTCGTTGCCCTGGGCGGTGTCGCGATTTCGATTGTCATTGCCTCCGCCTATCTCCTTCGCCATGAGGTGAAGCGAGCCGTCCCCGCTCAAGCCTTGGCCTCGGCATCAAGTTCCAGTCTTTCGTTGGGTGTGCCCGCGACACAGTGATTTGAGTCGATTCGTTCAGGAGCTTTCCGGTGAATCATTCGTCTCCCTCCATCGAAGTCAGCAACTCACCTCGCCGCGTCCTGGTCACTGGCGGCGCGGGGTTCATCGGCACGCACCTTTGCCGGCGACTGCTCAGCCGCGGCGACGCCGTCACCATCGTCGATGATTTCTCGACGGGTAACCCCGAGAACGTTGCGACGCTTCGCCGGGAGTTCGCCGACCCCGCCTCCATCACGATGATCGAGTCGGACGTGCGTGACTCGCTCCCTGCGCTGCGGGCCGTCGAGTTCGACGAGGTGTATCACCTCGCCGCGACCGTGGGTGTCCGTCTGATCATGAAGGATCCGATCAAGGCGGCGGAGACGAACATCGAGGCCACGACCGCGATCCTGCGTTTCGGCGTCGATGCCAAGCGTCGCCATGGTCGCTCGCCCGCGATCCTCATCGCGTCGAGCTCCGAGGTGTATGGCAAGTCGGCTCGCCTGCCCTTCTCCGAAGAGGACGACACGGTCTATGGCCCCACGACGATGACCCGCTGGTCATACGCCCAATGCAAGGCCCTCAACGAGTACATGGGCCTGGCGTACAACCGCCAGCACGAGCTGCCCGTCGTCGTCACGCGCTTCTTCAACACCGTGGGCCCAGGGCAGATCGGTGAGTACGGCATGGTGCTGCCTCGATTTGTGCAGGCCGCCCTCGAAGGCCGCCCGCTCATGGTCCACGGCGACGGCCGCCAGATGCGATGCTTCTGCGACGCCCGCGACGTGACGCGGGCGATCGTGACGCTCATGGGCTCGCCCGCGTGCTATGGGCGTGTCTTCAACGTCGGGTCGGATCGCCCTATCTCCATCGCTGAACTTGCCGATCTCGTCATCCACCTGACGGGCTCCAAGTCGGTGAAACAGTTCACGGCGTACGACCAGGTCTTCGGCCCGGGCTTCGAGGACATCCGCGATCGCCGCCCCGATCTCACCCGCATCCGCGAGGCGATCGGCTTCTCGCCCACGCGCTCGCTGGATGACACGATCCTCGACATCGCCGCGTCGCTCACGGCCAAGGTGCCCGCGAGCACGCTGATGGAAGTGAAGCCGCAGGTTGCTGTGCTCGCTGTAGCGTGATCGATGTCCTGATTTACCACAAGAGACACAGAGGCACAGTGAGAGCCTGTGTGAGAAGCCGAC
>JAYVUC010000056.1:0-11207 GCA_043788295.1 Phycisphaerales bacterium | reverse complement strand
TGCCAGATGCCGCGAAGCCGGTAATCCGTCCGCTGCGAGATCCACACCCAGATATTGGGAAGAGCGGCTGTCACCTTGAAGTTCGGATTGACTTCATCCGCCGATGCTTCCGAGATCAGCACCATGTCCGCCTTGTCGAACGCCTTGGAATAGACCTCCAGCTCGGTCTCAGATTCGGTCGTGTACGCGTCGAGGAAGATTCCGGCCTTCACTCCCTCGTAGGTGAGCAGCTGAAAGCTGAGGTGCCCGACTGCGGGTATCAGGAGCTTGGTGTGATATTCCGGCGCGTGTTCGATGGTGGCCGCGACCGCGCTGCGGAAGACTTTGTCGGCCGCCCTGAGCGTCGGTGTCACGGGAAGAATCGGAGACTGCGGAATCCGAAACGACCCCAGGACGAACGCGGCGGCGACAAACGGAATGACCTGTGAGACATCCAGGCGGCGTCGTGGCAGTGCAGCCCGTGTCGCGACCTGTCCCAGAGCCGCCGCGGTTCCCAGGATCACGAACGAGTAGAAGGTCAGGCCGAAATACTGCGTCTTGATCTTGTTGGCCAGCACGATCGCAAACGACGCGAGAGTGACCATCGCCACCGCCAGTGCCGCGAGCCTCGCACGCCTGCCGCCGCGGATCAGGATCGAGAGAAAGCACACGCCAAGCACGATCAGCACGATGCGAAGGGGGCGGGCGCCCATGTACTGCGCGCCGTCCTTGAAGTAGTACGCCAGATGTTCGGCGAACGTGAACTTCGCGGTGCCGAATGACCAGGTGTCGGCGTCCTTACTGAACAACGTTGTGCGGATGTATCGGTAAAGCTGCGGCCCGGCGAGCACGTAGTACGGCGTCACTATCGCCACACCAAGGAGCGATATCCGCAGACACCGGCCAATATCTGCTCGCAGGCCAGCGATCTGCACCTGACGCTCAGTATTCCGCAACCAGCCCAACGCACACGCGAGAGCGCAGGAGAACCCGAACAGGCAGAGCGTTGCGGGAAAGACCGTCGGCTTGGCGAGAAGCGAGAGTGCCACAAGCAGGGTGATCACGCGGCGACGCCGACCACCGTCGGGAACACGCTCGATCAGCAGCAGGCACGCGAGCGCGGTGAAGAATGCCGCCGCCGCGTCGGGCCTGAACTCACTCACCGTGAGCCACGACGCCGGAAGCAGCGCAATGAACAACAGTCCCGCGAATCGCTCCCACCGGCCCGCCCAGCGCATGAACCACGCCGCCCCGCAGAAAACGACGAGCAGCACGCCCGAGTGGATCGCGTACGGAATCCAATCCCGGATCCCGCCGAACAGAAATCCGAAAAACGCGATCATCCAGAAGAGCGGCGAGTGCGGTGGCGCGTCGAAAATCTGCCCGACGAGGCCCCGAAGCCCATGCTCTCGGAGGGCGTCAATCGAAAGCGCGCCCTGGCGCAAGTACGAAACATCGTCGTAGGTGGGCGTGATCGACAGGCGTCCGAACTGCGCCGACCATTGCAGCGCGATGGTCGTCACAATCGCCCAAAGTGCGAGAGGGAGGAGCCAGAGGTTCCAACCTCGAGCCGGGCGTGTCGATGGTGCGTGGGGCTGCATGGCTGACGTAAAGGCTGTCGTGGCGGACGGTCTCAGCGGGGTCCATGGTACACGAGAAAGGTTGCCGGCGGCACGAACGTCATGGAGCGACCGTGCCCGGCTCCCTGGCATCCGGTTTCATCGTCCCGGGCCGCCTCACGAAAAGTGCGATGCGCCCGCCCGACGGCGTGGTTCGTTCCATCTCCAGCGCAAAGTCGCGGCGTTCATCGAGCAGCCCCCGCACCTGCTGCAGCACGCTTGTGACCGGAAAGTTGTCCACAAGCATGTCGGCGTTCACGTCGGCGATCACCACCATCTGCGAAGCATCCAGCCACTTCGCGTACACCGCCAGATCCGTCTCGAACGGCGTGCTCCTGGTTCGCAGCACGACCCCCGCCTTCAGGGCTTCGAGCTGTAGCAGATCGCCGCTGAGATGACCGATGTGCGGGAAAAAAGCCAGCGGCTCATTGCCTTGCGAACATTGAATCGTTCGAGCGAGCAACTCGCGAATCGCCGAATCCGTCGCTTTGGTCGTCGGCGTGATGCTCAGGATCGGGCTGGGCGGCACACGGAAGAGCACCGTCGCTGTCAAGAGCATGGCGCACGGAAGAGCCGCTGCGAGCGTGGGCTTGCCCTTGAGGCGGTTCGCCGTCGCGACGTGAACGATTCCCGTGATGACCGCAGCGGTCAGGAACGCAAAGAACGTGATGCCGAGAAACGGCGTCTTGGCCTTGTTGAGCGCGACGATCAGATACGCCGCAAGCACCATTCCCGCGATCGCCCACGCCTGAAATCGCGCCCGCCTGGTCCCCCGGACGTGTGCCGAAATCAGCGTGCCGATGCCCAGTGCGAGGCCGGGGTAGAAAGCCCACCCGATCAGTTTTTTCTCGCCCCGCAGGTAGTACAGCAGATGCATGCCCAGAGAAAGCTGTGAAGTGCCGAAGGACCAGACGTCGGCGTTGGGGCTGAAAAGTGTCTCGGAAATGTATCGAACGATCTTGGGGGCCGCGACGAGGTAGTGGGGAGCGACGATGATGGCGGTCACGCCGAGCAGCCGGAGTGACGCGAGGACCAGGCTGCCGACCGAGCGGGCGACTCGCGGGCCCGCGGCCAGCCGCTCCGCCGTGATCGACACCGCGCACGCGAGCCCGAACAGCGCGAGCGTCGCCGGAAAGACCGTTGGCTTTGCCAGGAGCGCCAGCGCCGCCAACCCCACGATCCTGAACCCCTGCATCGACAGCACGCCAAGCGGCAATCGAAGGATGATGAAGACGCACCCAAACGCCGTGAAAAAGCCTGCGGCGGCATCGGGCCTGAACTCTAGGATCGACTGAAGGCTGATGGGCAAGAGCGCCGCCGCCAAGACGATCGCCGACCGGGCGATCAACCCGGCGTGTCGCGCCATCCACGAGACGCACCACAGAACAAGAAAGAGAACTCCCGCGTGGACCGCGTAGGGAGCCCAGTCGTGCATGCCGATGCACAGGAACCCAATCATCGCGCACACGCACATCAGGGGCGAGTGCGGTGGATGGCGGAAAAGTTCCGTCGCGCACGCCACGACACCTTCAACCCTCAGGCGGTGCGCGTGGCCCATACCGTCCGCCAGATAGCTCACATCGTCGTAGGCCGAGTGAATCGAGAGCCGGCCATATTGCGCCGACCACCCAAGGGTGAACCAAGCCATCAGCCCTGTGAGAATGAGCGGCCAGAGCCACAGGTATCTTGGACGCCCGATTCCGAAGGACTTTCCCAAAGGCACTCCCCAACCCCACTCACCAGTGCGGCCCCACGCCGACCTTGCTTTCCAGCGAGTGAATCGCGCCCGAACCGGAAAAATGCCGAGAGGCGGACTCGAACCGCCGACCTGGACGTTATGAATGTCCCGCTCTAACCAGCTGAGCTACCTCGGCAAGAGGGCCAATAGTAGTGGGGGGGTGTCGGCCCGACCACTCGGGCGACTTCCTCTTCACCCCCCCGCTGCGGGCCCACCGTCGTGGTTTTCTGTCCGCCACGCGACAACCTTGCCGATATCATCCAATAGGCTCGCGTCGCGTCGGTCGCGGCTCTTTGATTCACATTCCGAGGGAGTCGGCCCGTGATGCTCGGCCAGCTTGTGACAGGTCTTGACATCCGGCTGGTCACTCCCGCCTCCCACGATCTTCGTGTGTGCGATATCACCGAGGACAGCCGCACGGCCCTCCCGGGCTCGTTGTTCGTCGCCCGCTCGGGTGGCAAGGCCGACGGGCGGCAGTTCGCGCTCGACGCCGTCCGGGGCGGGGCGGTCGCTATTTTGACCGACGACCCCGAGCCACTTAGGACCGGTACGGCCTGCCCCAACGCCGCCATCGCCGTCACGCCCGACGTCCTGCTCGCCACTGCCCAGCTCGCCGAACGCTTCTACGGCAACCCATCCGCCTCGCTTGACACGATCGCCGTTACGGGCACCAACGGCAAGACGACGACCACGTGGCTGATCTGGCAGATCACGAACGCGGTGAGCCGTCGCTGCGGGCTCATCGGCACGGTGGTCATCGACGACGGGACGGAGATCGCGCCAGCGGCCATGACGACGCCGCCGAGCATCGAGGTGAGCCGGTCACTCGCGCTGATGGTTGAGGCGGGCTGCGAAGCGGTCGCGCTGGAGGCCTCCAGCCACGCGCTGCACCAGTGCCGTGTCGCGGGGCTTGCGATCGACGTGGGCGTGTTCACCAATCTGACGCAAGACCATCTCGACTACCACCACACAATGGCCGAATACGCCGAGGCCAAGGCCAGGCTCTTCCAGATGCTGCCCGCGAGCGGCACCGCGATCATCAATGCCGACGACCCTGCGGCCCAGGCCATGGTGAAAGGGACGAAGGCCCGCACGCTTCGCACCCGTCTTGTTGAATCGTCATCGCGCCCGCCCGACGGCGAGCTGCATGTTCGCATCGTGTCGGCGTCGATGGGCGGCATGCGACTCGCCATCACCGGCGGCCCCTTCGCGCTCGAGTTTGACACCCCGTTCATCGGCCTCTACAACGCGATGAACGTGCTGCAGGCCGTCGCCGCGTGCCACGCGATTGGCCTCGCCCCCGCCGAGATCGCTCAAGGCCTCCTGGGCATCACCGCCCCCCCCGGGCGTCTTGAACGTATTTCCACGCCAGCCGACGACATCCACGTCTTCGTCGATTTCGCCCACACCGACGACGGGCTGACGAGCGTGCTGAGCGCCGCCAGGTCGGTCACGACTTCCGGCCGCCTCTGCGTCGTCTTTGGCTGTGGAGGTGACAAAGATCGCACGAAAAGGCCCAAGATGGGCCACGCCGCCGCCACGCTCGCCGACATCGCCGTCGTCACCTCGGACAACCCGCGCACCGAGCGCCCCGACGACATCATCGGTCAGGTGATTGCCGGAATCAGCCCCGCACTGCGTTCCAAGGTCACCGTCCAGCCCGATCGACACCAGGCGATCGCACTCGCCATATGCGGGGCCGAGACGGGCGATGTCGTCGTGATCGCCGGCAAGGGGCACGAGACCGAGCAACTGCTTCCCGACGGCAAGGGCGGCATCTCCTCTATCCACTTTGACGACCGCGAGGTCGCCGCCGCTGCGCTCACCACCCGTCGAAAGCCCCGCAACGTTCACCCGACCCACCGTTGAGCATCACCATGAACTTCTGGACACCCGCCAACATCCAGTCCCTCACACGCGGCCAGTGGCTCGTCGAGCCACCCGCCGACCTGGCCCCGATGGGCGCAGCGATCGACTCACGCACGCTCCAGCCGGGCCAGCTCTTCTTCGCAATGCGCGGCGAGTACACCGACGGCCACCGCTTTCTCCCCGCCGTATTGCAACGCCTCGCCTCGATCTCGATCATCGATTCGCTTGCAGCGATCCCTGCTGGACTGATCGACGAGGCCCAGGGCCGTATGGGCGTGCTCCAGGTGCCCTCGGTCCACGCCGCCCTCCTCACGCTGGGCGGCGAGTACCGCAAGACACTGACCCGCACCCGCGTGATCTCGATCGGTGGCTCCAACGGCAAGACCACCACCACACGCCTCGTGCACGCCGCCCTCTCAACCACACTCCGCGGCACCTCGTCGCCCAAGAGCTTCAACAACGACATTGGCGTGCCCCTCACGATCCTCAATGCCAAGGCCGACGACGACTACCTGCTCTGCGAGGTCGGCACCAACGCCCCGGGAGAGATCGCCCTGCTCGCAAAGCTCGTGAAGCCCGACGTCGCGGTCATCACCAGCATCGGGCGCGAGCATCTGGAAGGGCTCGGCTCGCTCGGAGGCGTGGTACGCGAGGAGTCCGCCATTCTTTCGGAAATCGCTCCGGGCGGCGCGGCCATCGTCAACACCGACGCACCGTTGCTGCTCGATGCCGCGACAAAGATCGTGGGAACCCATCCAGGCACGAAGTTGCGGACGTTTGGAATCGCGCCCACCGCCGAGTTCCGTATCGGTTCGGTCGAGCCGACGCGCCAGGGCGTCGTCTTCACGATCAACAAGCATCGCGCGTCCGTGCAGCTTCTGGGCCGCCACAACGCCCTCAACGCCGCCGCCGCCTTCGCGGTGGGTGTGCAGCTTGGGCTCGCCGAGTCCGACATCGTCAAGGGCCTCGCAATCGCCAAGGGCCCCGACATGCGGATGCAGCGAACCGCTGCGCAGGGCATCGAGTTCTTCAACGACGCCTACAACGCCAACCCCGACTCGATGCTCGCTGCCATCGCCACGTTTACCGACCTCTGCTTGCAGAGCCACGAGGCCCCGGGTCGGCGCATCGCAATTCTGGGCGACATGCTGGAGTTGGGCGACGCCGCTCCGCAGCTCCACCGCGAGATCGGCCAGACGATCGCCGCGTCGCCGTTCGACGCGGTCCACTTCGTGGGCCCCCTGAGCCGCCACGCGGCCGATGTCGCCACACGCACCGCAGGCCCCGCCATCCACCATCACGCCGCCGCGACAGCGGACACATGCCACGCCATCGCCCAAACACTCGCAACCGGCGACATCGTGCTCCTCAAGGGCTCGCGCGGCATGAAACTCGAGCGAATCCTCCAGTCGGTTCTCGATTCGGCCAACCTCACCGCCGCCAACAACTCCACCTGCTAGGGAGCCATGCTCTACCTCCTGCTCCGCCATTTCGAGAGCTTTCTCGACGCCCACGGCTGGTACCGCCTCTTCGGCGTGCTCGACTTTGTCGAGTTCCGCGCCCTCGCGGCCGCCGGACTCTCCTTTCTGCTCGTGCTCGCCCTGGGGCCCATGACGATCCGCTGGCTGCGCCGAATGAAAATCGGCGACGCGGGCCTCACCGACGCGGGCCAACTCGCCGCACATGCCGCAGGAAAGGCCAACGTCCCCACCATGGGTGGCATCCTTATCGTGAGCTCGATGCTCGCCAGCATCCTGCTCCTCGCCGATCTCTCGGTGCCCTACGTGGGCATCGGCATCCTCGTCATCGTCTGCTACGCGGGCCTGGGTGCATCAGACGACTGGCTCAAGCTCACCGCCTCGCGCCGCGGTACCGGCAGCCGCCAGGGGCTCCACGCGTGGGAAAAACTCGTCTTTCAGCTCGGTATTGCGGCACTCGTCGCGTGGTCCTGCTACATCCAGAACGGTGGCCCGCTGACCAGCGTCCTCAACCTGCCATTCCAGCGCAGCTACGACCCCAGAGCCACCATCCTGACGCCGGAGGTGGGTCTCATCTTCCTCTCCGCCCCGGTGTTCGTGCTCATCGCCACGATCTTCATCACGGGACTCAGTAACGCCGTCAACATCACCGACGGCATGGACGGGCTCGCCGGAGGCATCTCGGGCGTGGTCGCTGTGGGCCTCTTTGTGCTCGCACTGATTGCCGGCAACGAGGGCTTCGCATTCCGCCTCCTGGTACCGCACATCGAGAAATCTACCGAGCTCGCCGTCATCGCCGGCGCGATGGGCGGCGCGTGCGCAGGCTTTCTGTGGTGGAACTGCTACCCCGCCTCGGTCTTCATGGGCGACACCGGGTCGCTCGCGCTGGGGGCAACCATCGGCTACATCGCCGTCGTCATCCGCCAGGAAATCCTCATCGCCCTCATGGGTGCGATCTTCATCGCCGAGGCTGGCTCGGTCGTGCTCCAGGTCGGCTACTTCAAGGCCACCCGCAACGAGTCGGGCGTCGGCAGACGCCTCTTCAAGTGCGCCCCGTTCCACCATCACCTGCACCTCTCGCTCTGGACCGAGCAGCAGATCGTGGTCCGCTTCTGGATCATCACCATCCTCTGCCTCGTCGTCGCCCTCGCCTCGCTCAAGATCCGGTGACTCGATTTCAGCGTCGCATATCCTCGCCCATGCAATGGCTCAATCCGCCCCCGTCGAGCAACCAGCAGGGCGACACCCTCACGCTGCTCACCGCGAACCAGACGGATTTCTGGCGCACCACACACTACGGCTTCATCCACGACAACGGGCACTTCTGCTACCAGGAGACCAGCGGCGATTTCACCGCGCAGGTCACCGTTCGAGCGCACTACCAGGCCCTGTACGATCAGGCCGGGCTCATGATCCGCCTCGACGAGTCACGCTGGATCAAGGCCGGCATCGAGCACACCGATGGCCTCCCGCACTTCAGCGTCGTCGTCACAAGCGGGCACTCGGACTGGTCCGTCGTCCCGCTTGCTCGCGAAGCGATTGACTTTCCTGTTCGTATCCGCCTCACACGCCGCAGCGAGGCGATCCTGGTTCAGTACGCGCTCGCAGCCAACCCCTGGTCGATGGCACGCCTCGCCCACTTTCCACTTCCCGATCCCAGGGCACCCGCGATGATCGGCATGATGGCCTGCTCTCCCAAGCGCGCCGGCCTCGCCGTGACGTTCGAGGGTTTCACCATCGGCCCGGCGATCACCGACGACCTGCACGCAGCAGAGACCTGATCCTCACACCCCGCCGCTTCGCCTGCCCTTGCCGTCGGCCTCGCCGCCCGATCCGTGAGCTCTGAGCGACTGGCGCAGCAGAAACTCGATCTGCGCGTTGGTCGAACGCAGCTCCCGCTGGGCCATGCGGTTGATCTCCTCCCAAAGCTCGGGCGGAATCCGCAGCAGTATGGACTTGCGATCGTCGGGCATGACGCGGTGCCTTCACACGGGGATTCAGATCAACCGGGGTAGAGCGTCCCCGTGTTCACGACCGGCTGCACGCTGTGGTCGCCGCACAGCACGACCATCAGATTGCTCACCATCGCCGCCTTCCGCTCGTCATCGAGCTTCACCTTCCCGCCCTTCTCCAGATGCTCCAACGCCGATTCCACCATGCCCACCGCGCCCTCGACGATGCGGAACCGCGCCGCCACCACCGCGTCGGCCTGCTGACGCCGCAGCATCGCCCCCGCGATCTCCGGCGCGTACGCCAGGTGGCTCAGCCGCGTCTCCTCGATCGTCACGCCCGCCTGGGCCACTCGGATCTGCAGCTCCGCAGCCAGCGCCTTGCTCACGTCGTCCGTCGAGCCGCGAAGCGAGGTCTCGTGCTCAACGCCCGTGTCGTACGGATACACCGACGCCAGGTGCCGCAACGCCGACTCGCACTGCGTGTCCACGAAACTGCTGAAGTTGTCGACGTCGAAGCTCGCGCGGGCCGCATCGACCACCCGCCAGACCACGACCGCCCCGATCTCGATCGGATTGCCGCGGATGTCGTTGACCTTGATCGTGGGAGTCACCTTGTTGCGCGTCCGCAGCGAGATCGGGATGCGCTTGGCGAACGGGTTGATCCACCAGAAACCCGGGCGCTTCAGCGTGCCCAGATAAGTGCCAAAGAGCAACACCACCTGCCCCGTGTTTGGCGCGACCACGATCAGCCCCTTGAACGTCAACCCGTTCGCGATGCCGAGGATGATGCACACGATGATCAGTACGATCCAGAGCCCGCCATCGCCGTGGCTCCTCTCCAACTGCTTCGCGCAGAAAATGACGGCGGCGATCATCGCGAAAAACACCAGGAATCCGACCGTCAGCATGACGGCGCCTCTGCGAGCCTTGGCATCAATTTCAACGGTCACGGGAGACTCCTTCGCGGACAGGTGTGGAACCGGGACGTTCTATCGAAATGATATCACTTCAATATACCAAGTCAAGCCGGATCGGTTGCGGGCAATTGCACCCAAACACCCGCCACCCGAAACCCTCTCCCTACCCTTGCACCCATGGCTTCCTCGCAGAACTTCCAAGCCCCCACAGGCACCCGCGACCTCTACCCCGCCGACGCCAACCGTCGCCGCTTCATCAACGAGGCTTGGCGCACCGCCTCCATCCGTCACGGCTTCGAGGAGATCGATGGCCCCACCTTCGAGCACCTCGACACCTACACCGTCAAATCCGGCGAAGCCATCGTCTCCGAACTCTTCAGCTTCCAACGCGCCGGCGGCGAGAAAACCTACGCCCTGCGCCCCGAGTTCACTCCCACCCTCGCCCGCCTCTACGCCGCCCGCGCCGGCAGCCTGCCCAAACCCACACGCTGGTTCACCTCAGGCCCCATGTTCCGCGCCGAACGCCCCCAGCGTGGCCGCCTCCGCGAGTTCCTCCAGTGGAACTGCGACATCCTGGGCGATCCTTCACCCCAGGCCGACGCCGAGATCATCGCCGCGTGCATCGGCCTGCTCGAACAACTCGGGCTCACGCCCGCCGATTGCCGCGTTCGCACCAGCAACCGATACCTCATCCGCGATCTCTCCCTCCACTGCGGCCTCGCCGAAGAAAAGCTCGACGCGTGGCTCGCCTATCTCGACGGCGAGACCAAACGCAGCGAGAAAGAGAACGTCGAGTTCCTCGTTCATCGTGCCGTGCCCCTCCACGTCCGCGACAACTTCAACGCCCTGTTGGATCGTGTGAAATCCATCACCGACCCGTCGCAGTTCAACGCCCAGGCATTCGGCCTCAAGCTCGAAACCATCGAGCGCCACGCCGAAATGCTCACCCACCTCCAGCGCATGGGGTGCCTCGACTGGTGCCAGCCCCCGCTCGACCTCCGCGTCGTCCGCGGGCTCGCGTACTACACCGGCATGGTCTTCGAGGTCCACGAAATCTCCGGCGGCGAGCGAGCCCTCGCCGGCGGCGGCCGCTACGACAATCTCATCGAGCTCTTCGGCGGCCCGCACACGCCCGCCGTCGGCTTCGGCATGGGCGATGTCGTCCTCGGGCTCGTTCTGCAAGACCGAGGCCTCATGCCTAGCGACGCCATCCTCGCCGAGCGAGCTGGTCTCCGCCCCGACGTCTTCGTCATCTCCAACGGCACGCCAGAGGCCGACGCCGCCCTTCCGGGCGTCATGGCCGTGCTGCGACGCCAAACACCGACAACTCCGGGCTTGCACGCCCGTCGCACCGGCAAAGCGACCAAGAACATCGGCAAGCTCTTGCAAGATGCCGCCGCCGTCCGGGCTCGCTTTGCGATGATCCTCGAAAGCGCAGAGATTGCGACGATCAAAAACATGGATACCGGCGTGCAGACCCAGATGCCAATCTCCGCCGCCATCGCCCACTTCCGCTCTTGATGCCTCGATGCCTCCGGCCTCGTTGCCTTCTTCTCTCTAGGCTCTGTCTGAAAACTCTCTAGACAGCCGATATTCCTGTCCAAATGACATGGAGGTCGGCACGATGAAACGGCATGAGCTCACGGACGAGCAGT
>JAYVUC010000055.1:0-15650 GCA_043788295.1 Phycisphaerales bacterium | reverse complement strand
TTCATGCGGCCGCGGCGGTCCTTGAGGCGGAAGAGATTGTCGCCGTAGGTCTCGTCGCGCTTGGTCTCTTTGAAGAGCTCGAAGGGTTCGAGGGCGGGCATGAGCATCTCGCTGGCACCGGCGGCGTCCATCTCTTCCCGCACGATTTGGGCTACTTTTTGCAGCGAGCGCCAGGCGAGGGGGAGATAGTCGTAGATGCCCGCACCGACGGGGCGGATGTACCCCGCGCGGTGGAGCAGGATGTGGCTGGGCACCTCGGCGTCGGTCGGGGCCTCGCGCGTGGTGGGGATGATGGTCCTGGACCAGCTCTGGGTGACGCCAAATCTTTGCGAAGTGATGACGGGCTTTTGGTCTGACATAGGCCAAGAGTCTACGGTCGGGCAACGGCCCTTTCCCGTTCGGCACGCGCCCAATGATGGAATCCACCATGCAAACCGCACTGCTTGCACTTCTCGCCGGACCCTATCTTCAGCCCGTCGCCCCGCCTCCCGGAACCGTGGGGCCGACCGATGGGGGCACGATCGTCACGACGGGCCAGCTCGTCGGGCCTGCGGGCAGGACGCTCGAGTTCGGCGGCCGCCCGGTTGCCCTCGCTGCAAGCCCGGACGGCACGACCATCTACGCGAAGGACAACCGCGGGCTGGTGGTGATCGACGCGGGGAAGTGGACGATTGTTCAGGAACTCAAGTTCCCAAAGTCGGGCGGTTCGATGACGGGCATCGCGGTGTCGAAGGACGGCAAGCACGTCTATGCGACCAACGCGGTGAGTACGTTTGCGGAGGCCACGCGGGGTGATGATGGCACACTCGCGTGGACGCGTCAGACGGCGATTCCGCCCAAGGAAGGCAAGAACTCGCACCCGTGCGGCATCGCTTTGGACGCCGCCAACATCGATCTCGCGTACGTCGCGATTTCCCGCAACAACACGCTCGCCACGATCGAGCTTTCGACCGGCAGGGTGCTGCGTGAGACGGCGGTGGGCATCGCGCCATTTGAGGTGCGGCTCTCGCCCGACGGCGCGCTGGCGTATGTCTCGAACCTGGGCGGACGAGCACCCGCGGCGGGAGACACGGTAGCGGAAACCTCGGGCACTCCGTTGAAGGTCGATTCTCGCGGCGTCGCAGCGTCGGGCACGGTGAGTGTTGTTGACCTGAAGTCCAACGCCGAGGTGGTGCAGATCGAGGTGGGGCTGCTTCCGTGTGATCTCGCGCTTACCGCAGAAGGCAAGACCCTGTATGTCGCCAACGCGAACTCGGACACGGTTTCGGTGATCGATACTGCGTCGCACAAGGTCACGAGGACGCTGGATGTTCGACCGTCGGCCGACTTGTGCTTTGGGTCCATGCCCGACGGGCTCACGCTGGATGCGGCGACGAATCGCCTGTACGTCGCCAACTCGGGCAACAACGCTGTGGCGGTGTTTGATCTGAAATCGACCTCAACACGAGCCGAGGGTTTCATTCCTGCCGGATGGCTTCCCGCGTCGATGGTCATGCTCGGGTCAGATCTGATCGTCGGCAACATCAAGGGCGTGGGTTCTCGCACGCCCAAGGAAGCGGGCAGGCTCAACAGCAACTGGCATCGTGGCTCGATCTCGCGTGTGCCATCGCCATCGGCGGAAGATCTCAGGGAGTTGACGGCTCAGGCTCTGCGTGACGCGCGTGTGCCGCAGGTGCTCGCCGCGCTCGAACGCAGCACGAGCGATGGGCCAGCTGTTCCAATTCCTTCCAAGCCAGGCGAGCGGTCGCTTCTCGAGCATGTTTTCTATGTCATCAAGGAAAACCGCACGTTCGACCAGGTGTTCGGCGACATCGGCAAGGGCAACTGCGAGCCCAAGCTCTGCACGTATGGCCGAGCTTCCACGCCCAATCAGCACGCCCTGGCGGAGCAGTTTGTGCTGCTCGACAACTATTACTGCAACGGCGTGCTATCCGCCGACGGGCACCAGTGGGCCACGCAGGGCACGACGACGCCTTACCTTGAGCATTCCTTTGGCGGTTTCGCCCGCACGTACGACCTTGGCCCAGACGCACTCACCTACGCGTCGAGCGGCTTCGTGTGGGACCATGTCCTCGCTCGGGGTTTTTCGTTCCGCAACTATGGCGAGCTCGACAACCCGCCCGTCAAGCCCGAGGCGACATACAAGGCTGTGTACGACGATTTCGTCGCCGGCAAGTCGTCGTACATGTTTCCGCAGGCGATCGGCCTCGAATCGGCCCGCAAGTACGCGTGCCCGGAGTTCCCAGGATGGAACCTTGACATTCCCGACGTGCTGCGGGCCGATCGGTTCATCCGCGAGTTTCAGAAGTTCGACGCGGCGGGCACGGTGCCGAATTTCAGCATCATCTATCTCTGCAACGACCACACTTCGGGCAAGGACGAGGACAAGCCCACGCCAAAGTCGATGGTGGCGGACAACGATCTTGCCCTGGGCCGGGTGGTCGAGGCGATTTCACATTCCAAAGTCTGGGGCAAGTCTGTGGTGATTGTCAATGAGGACGACCCACAAGACGGGTTTGACCATGTCGACGGGCACCGATCCACGTGTCTTGTCATCAGCCCCTACGCCCGGCGCGGCGTTGTCGTCAGCGATTTCTACAACCAGTCGTCGGTCATCCACACGATCGAGAGCGTCTTCGGCGCGAGCCCCGAGGCCCAGCTTTACGCCCTCGCCCCGGTGATGTCGGCGTGCTTCACGAGCACAGCCGACCTGACGCCGTTCAATGCGGTTGCGAACGTCATTGCGCTTTGCGAGATGAACCCCAGGAAGAAGGCAGCGGCTCCACATGACGCGGATGCACCGTTGGCGTTCGACTTCTCCAAACCCGATCTTGCGGACGAGGATGCTCTCAACCGCGTCCTTTGGCACGACGCGATGGGCGATGACGCCCCTTACCCAGCTGAGTTCGCGGGTTCGCACGGCACCGGGCTTGCGGCGCTTGGGCTCAAACTCGATGAGCGGGTCGTGAAGGGCGATGACGACGATTGAGGCGGGGTGGCACCGGTCTCTGGTGGCCCGGTTCTCCGAACCTGGCGTAGTGATCCGGTTCGGAGAACCGGACCACCAAGGAACCGGACCATCAGGACTCTGACAACCACGAGCCCTACGCGAGTCCTTCGGCGATCTGCACCGCATTCAACGCTGCCCCTTTGCGGAGTTGATCGCCACACGCCCAAAGGCACCATGTTCTGGTCGCCTCGTTCGCAGCCCCGGCCACAGCCGGGCGAATGCGCCCGACCAGCACGTCGTCGCCGCCCGACGCTTTCAGAGGCGTCGGAAACGCGTTGCCATCGCGATCGTCAACGATGCGAGCGCCACAGGCGGATTCGTAGGCCGCTCGCACCTGTTGCTCAGTCGCCGCGCGTGTGAGTCGCACGCAGATAGATTCGCTGTGGGCCCGGTACACCGGCACGCGCACGCATGTGGGGATGACCTCAAGCCCAGGCTGATTCCAGATCTTGCGGGACTCGTCGATCATCTTCTGCTCTTCGCCATTGTAACCCGACGCGGCGTCCACCATCGAGTTGTGGCTAAAGACGTTGAACGCGCAGGGCTCTGCGAACGGGCCACCGGGCATGCCGCTCTCACCGTCAATCTCGCGCCGCAGCGAATCAATGCCGGACTGTCCCGCACCGGACACCGCCTGATAGGTGCTCACCACGATCGACTCAATGCCAAATGCTGATCGCAAGGGCTCGAGCGCAACAAGCATGATGATGGTCGAGCAGTTGGGGTTTGCGATCACCTTTCCGCTTCGCACCGGGTTGATCTCGGGCACCACGAGCGGCACGTCGGCCTTCATCCGAAACGCCGAGCTGTTGTCGATCGCCACCGCCCCTCGCTCGACCGCGGCGGGCACCCACTCGCGTGCGACGGCCGATGTGGCACAGAAAATCGCCACGCTGCTGACATCAAAGGCTTCCACGTTCAGCTCGGCAACGGTCACGGCTCCGGTGCCGTACTCGATAGTCATTCCCACCGAGCGTGACGACGCGAGTGCGACGACCCTGCTCGCGGGCACACCGCGCTGGGCGAGAATGGCGAGGCACTCCCGCCCCACCGCTCCAGTCGCCCCCACCACGATCACGCGTTTGTCCTTCAAACTCATCGCTCTTCCCTCATTTATTCACACGCCAACCGCGTGGGCGTGCGGCGTCTCGACCTTCACAAACGCGAGTTCGATTGACTGCCGCAGGTCGGCGATAAGGTCTCGCACATCCTCGATCCCCACGCTGAGCCGCACGAGATCGTCCGGCAGACACTTGGTCTCTCGCGAGACTGAGCCGCCGTCCTTTGTGATGGGCTTGTGGCTCATGCAGCACGGCAGACTCGCCGACGACCCGACGGCACCGAAGCTCACAGCCGTCTTGAAGAGCCGCAGGCCTTCCACGATCCGCCGCGAGACATCGGCGTCGCCAGTCTCAAAGCTCAGCACCGCTCCGGGCCCAAGCGCCTGCGATTGATGAAGCTCAAAGCCCGGATGCGTTCGCAGCCCCGGGAAGTACACGCGCCGCCCGGTCTGCGTCGGCAGCGATGTCTGGAGCCACTCCGCGATCATTTGTGCCGACGCTTGCTGGCGATCGAGGCGAAGCGAGAGCGTCTTGAGCCCGCGGAGGAGCAGATACGAATCCTGTGGCCCAAGCCCAGCCCCCTCGGCGTTCTGGATGAAACCGATCTGCTCGGCCACCGGCCCGTTTCGCACACTCACCACGCCCGCCGTCACGTCCGCGTGTCCGCTCAGATACTTCGTCGCGGAATGGAGCACGATGTGGGCCCCAAGCTCGATGGGCCGCTGAATGTAGGGCGTCGTTGCGGTCCCATCCACGCACACGAGTGCTCCGACCTGGCGGGCAAGCTCGACGATCTTGCGGATGTCGAAGACCTGCAGGAGCGGATTGCTGGGCGACTCGAAATAGACGAGCTTGGTTCGCGTCGAGAGCTTGATCGTCTCGGGTTTCGTGAAATCCTCGAACCGCACCGCGATTCCACGGGGCTGCAGGAGCTTGGTGAAAAGCCGGTACGTGCCGCCGTAGAGGTCATCGGCGGCAACGATTTCATCACCGGGCACGAGCAGCCGCGTGACGGCGGTGATGGCGGCGAGTCCGCTGGCAAAGGCGAATGATCGCCCGCCGCCGAGGGCTCCGCCGCACTCGAGCTCAGCCACGAGATCTTCGAGCACCTTGCGCGTCGGGTTTCCGCTGCGGGAATAGTCGAAGCGGCCGAACTCCAGCGCGGACTCCTGCTCGAACGTCGCGGTCTGATAGATCGGCGTCGCGGTCGGGCGGAAGGGGTCTTCGGGGCAGGCGTCGAACGCGATCAGTTTGGTCGAGAAGTTCATCGTGCGATCTCCTGTGGTTGGGACTGCGCCGTGACCTCGACGAGCGAGCCGCCGCTCGCCGTCGCTCCTTCCCAGACCAGCGTGCCGTCAAACCGCCCGGGCGCCGCGACTGTGAACCGCACGCCCGAGTCGCGCGCGTACCTCACCGCCTTGTGCTGCACGATCCCCTCGTCCAGCGCGAGCACGTGGGCGTAGTTGATCGACGCGAAACGTCTGGCGTCCGGGTTTGTTGCCGGGTCGCTGTCATACAGCCCGTCAACGTCCTTGAGCAGCACGCACTGTTCTGCCCGCAGCTCTCCCGCGATGAACAGCGCGGTCAGATCGCTCCCGCCACGCCCCAGGAGCGATGTCTGTGCCCAGCCCGCCGAATCGTCGCGCCCAAGGAACCCCGGCACCACCACCACGCCGCGCCGCGCGAGGCCCCTGAGCAGCGGCTCGCGTCCCAGCGTGACCGCGCGTGAGTCCAGTATCGGTCCCTGGGTCGCCAGGCATAGCGATGCAGAATCGAGCACCGCCGCCGGCACGCCCGCACGCCCCATCGCGAGTGCCAACAGCGCGACGGTCGTCAGTTCGCCCGTTGCGAGCAATGCCGCCACCGCGGGTTCGGCCGTCTCGCGGCACTCACCGCCGTTTCGATACGCTGTCGTCTGTTCAAGCAGCCGATCGGTCGTGTCGCCGAGTGCCGACACCACCGCGATCACGCGATGGCCTTTGCCGCGCCAGTGCGCGATCTCCCGCACCGCGACGCCCAACTGATCCTCGCTGGGCAGCACGCTGCTCCCGAACTTCAACACCGTCAATGGCGAAATCATCGTTCAACTCCGTTTGTTGTTCTGAAAGTTTGGCCCACCCCGCACGCACCCCACTCCCAACCCCGATCACCTGACGCCCGCCGCTGACTTCGCGGGTTTGGCGATTTCTCCGTGCTGCACACGAACCGCCTCAAGCGCTGCTGCAAGATCCGCGATCACGTCGGCAGGGTCTTCGAGCCCGACGCTGAGGCGGATCAGTCCGTCGGTGATCCCCTGCGCCTCTCGCTGGGCCCGCGGAACATCGCCGTGGGTCATCGTCACTGGATGCGTCACGAGGCTCTCTACCGCTCCAAGACTTTCGGCGAGGCTGATGAGTTCCAGGCTGTTCAAGAGGGTGCGTCCGCGCTCGGCCGCAAGCCCCGCACCACCTCGAAGCTCGAACGCGAGAATGCCCCCGTGGAGCAGGTGCTGCCGCTGCGCAAGCCCGCGCTGGCGAAAGCTCGCGAGACCTGGATAGAAGACTCGCTCGACGAGGTCGTGCTGTTCGAGCCACTCGGCGACTGCCTGCGCGTTGGCCGAGTGCTGGCGGAGCCGCACGGGCAACGTCTTTACGCCGCGAAGTGTGAGCCACGCGTCCTGCGGGCCCTGGATCGACCCCACGCTCTTGCGAATCCAGCGAAGGCGATCGAGCAGCACCTCGTCGCGTGAAACGATCGCGCCGCCCACCGTCGCGTTGTGTCCCTCGATGTGCTTGGTTGTTGAGTAAAGCGAGGCATCCGCCCCAAGTTCCAGAGGCCGCTGCCCCACCGGTGTGAGGAACGTGTTGTCAACCGCCACGGTGATTCGACCAACGCCCAGCGCCCGCTCGGCCCCGCGCACCTCCGCCACCACGCCCGCGATGTCCGTCAGTTCGAGCGTCGGATTGCCGGGTGTTTCGAGGAACACGAGCCTTGTGTTGGACTTGACCGCTGCGCCGACCGCCTTCGCGTCGGCCGCGTCGACGAACGAGCTCTGGATTCCCAGCCCCGAGAGCAGCTGTGTCAGCATGCGATAGGTGCCGCCATACACGACGCGCCCACAGACGACGTGATCGCCCGCCTTGAGCAGCCCGATGAAGAGCGCGTGCTCTGCGGCGAGCCCCGTGGCGAAGCAAACCGCCTGGGCCGCCTCCTCCAAAGCACCAAGGTTTGCTTCCAGCGCCGACACCGTCGGGTTCGACGCACGCGAGTACGTGTGCCCCTTGTGGACTCCCACCTCTTCCTGCACATACGTCGCGGTCTGATAGATCGGGGTCAGAATCGCGCCCGTCGTCGGGTCGGCCTTCTGCCCGCCCCGCACCGCACGCGTTGAGATCGAATCATTCGCCATCGCCAATTCTCCCAGGCCGCGAACAGCACGCGGCAACCACGCGAGCCTCGAAGGCCCGCTCAAATCGCTTGTGTTTCAAGATAACGCCAGGCTCAAACGCCAAACGCAGCACTCGGTCCTTGGCACGAAGTACTCTCAAGCCCCCGGGGCTGGTCGTTGCGAGTTGTCTTTGGGACGGATCAGCGGACGCCGAACGAGCCCGAGACATCGCACACGCCGGCCGCGGGGGCTGGCATGGCCATGATCATTCGAGCTTTCATTCGCAGAGCGTTCAACACTGACTCCTTGGAGGGACGCAAACGATATCGACACCCGGGCCCATGTCAAGCCACAGCCTCAAAATCACCCTTCGACTCGCCGCGACGCCCGATATCCTCCGTTTATGCACCCCAAAGTTCCAGGGCTCACAGCGGCGATCGAACACGGCCAGCAAATCTTCCTCCGCCTCCCCACCGGCGGCGACCGCGACCAGTTCCTCAAGCTCCGCGATGGCTCCCGCGCGTGGCTTTTACCCTGGGAACCGCTGAATCCGTCGGGCGAGCCCCCCTTTGACGACGAGGCGTTCGATCGCTTCCACAAGACATCCGAGACAGACCTGTCTCGCAGGTTTCTCATATGCCTGCTCGAAACGGGCGAGATCGCGGGACAGGTTTCGCTCAACAACATCCTGCGCGGCGCGCTCCAGAGCTGCGCGATGGGGTACTGGATCGGCGCGTCCCACGCCCGCAAGGGATTCATGGCCGAGGCTCTCACGGCTGCGGTTCATCATGCCTTCGTCACTCTCAAACTTCACCGCGTCGAGGCCAACATCATCCCGCGCAATGCACCCTCGATCTCGCTCGTGAAAAAACTGGGCTTCCGCTACGAGGGCACCGCTCTCCGCTATCTCAAGATCGCCGGCGAATGGCAGGACCACGAGCGATGGGCCAGGACGATCGAAGACTGAGGCCGATTCCAGGTGGCACCGGTGTTTAGACCGGTACATCTTCAGTCTTCCCCAAGTCGCTGCACTGGCGAGCAGTGCCACCAGGAACCTACCGCTCGCCCGCAAACTTCCATGTGGCGCGAGTTTCAAGCGTCAGGGGCTCATTGACCATCCCCGCGCGGATCAGCTCGATCGGGATCGAGTTGTACGTCAGCACCGTGTCGTGAAACTGCTTGTCGGTCAGTTTCTTCCCGCCGACGCCAACCTCGACGAGTTCTCTCTGCAGCGACCGCAGCGCGAGCCCGCCCACCATGTACCCGCACTGATAGAGCGGGGAGTAATCGCCGCCGATGAATCGCCGCACCTCGCTGGTCGCCCCCGATTTCTCGTGCCCCACGCGCTCAACGAGGAAGTCGATCATTTCCCTGGGCGACATCTCGCCCAGGTGGAACCTGAGGCTCACGATGATCCTGGCGCATCGGTGCATCCGCCAGAACAGAATCCCCACCCTGTCCATCTCGGGGTCGAGCCCCGTCGCGCCGGGCCAGCCCCTCTCATAAAGCCGCATCTCCCAGTACAGCGCCCACCCCTCAACCAGAAACGGCGTCGCGAAAGGCTGGCGATACGCCCGCACTCGCTCGGCCATGTACCCCTGCAGGTGATGCCCCGGGATCAGTTCGTGGGGCGTCACGTTGTGCGTGAAGTGCCGATTGTTCCCGCGGAGTGACATCATCTTGTCGTCGAGGCTCATAGCGTCGGTGGGATAGGAAACGCCCATGAACTGCCCGCCGTAGACCGCGAAGGGGTAGAAACGCTGCTGATCGGGCGTGTGCATCTCGATCCGCCACGACTCCTCACAAAGCGGCGGGATCGTGATGAGATCGCCGTCCTTCAGGTATTTGATCGCCGCTCTCGACTCGTCGCGGACGAACTCGTCCTGCATTCCGGGCGGGGCATGATCGTCCTTCACCTTGGCGAGCGCCGCCTTCCAGTCGTCGCCAAGCCCCATGGCTGCCGACGCCTTTTTCATCTCGCTCTCGCACCATGCGAACTCCTCGTTGGCGATTGCGATGAGCTGCTCGGGCGTGTACACGAGCTGCTCGCCGCGGATATCCGCGAGAAGCGCCTCACGCCCGATCGGGTCGCCGATGAGCGGATCGTCGGGCTGCCCCTTGAGCCCCGCCACCTCGCGGCGGAGATATTCAGCGTACTCGCGGAGCGATTTGATGGCGCCGCCCAGGCTGTCCTTCATCCACCACGCAAACTCGGGCTTGAAGCCTTCGTGATACCTTTGCCACGCCTCCAGGCCCTCGCGCACCTCGTCAACCGCCCGCGCCGTTCGCTGCGCCAGCACGGGCGGCACCACGATCCCATCCGCGGGCGGGGCGTCCTTGGCCGCCCGAACCTTCTCGATAAGCTCTCGCACCGCCTTTACTTGTTCGGGCAGGGCCGCGAGCACCGCTGCCGAGGCTGCCGGGTCGTAGGGCTCAAGCCGCCGCCGCTTGGCGTCCAGTTCCTGCACCGCCTTGCGAAACGGCACGAGCGGCTCCATGGCCGCCAGATTCCGTCGCCGCAACGCCATCCGCGCCTGCTGATTCTCGACGAGATTGCGCAAGAGGATCGCGTCGATCTTCCCGGCCTGCGAGAGTCCCGTGAACTGAATCATCGTCACCCGCTCGGCCCACTCCTTGTAGAACTGGTCGAGTCGGTCGAGCCGCTCTTCGGACCACATCGTGCGTCTGAACTGGCTGATGTACGACTCGTCGGCCTGGTACAACTCGATCAGAGATCGCAGGTCCGCACCCTCACCCTTGCCAACCGCGGCCGAAGGCACCATGACCTCCGCCGTGGGCTGCGCATACGCAGTACCTGCAAATACCGACGCGGCGGCTGCCCAGAACGCGATTGTGTCCATTCTCATATGGCTATTCATACCAGATTTGTTGCTCACGGTCCACCGGCATCGCAACACTATCGGCCTTGCCCAACGTCCGTAGAACCGCACCACCCCCTCTCCATTCGCGCTTTCCCGCCCATCCGGCACACTCTCTGGCCTCTCACCCCCGCACGCGCAAGTTCGGCACAAGACCTACCGATGTTCCCAACACGGCGGCCCAGCGCCGGGTGTACCCAGACCTTGGAGACTCCTCAAATGCACGATCCAGTCAGCAATTCACCGCCCGGCCAAGCAGGATCGCCCGCGGTTCCCGCCAGCGCGGATCGACTATTGCGGCTCATCGCCTCCGAGGGCGTCGAGGCCGTCTTCCAACCGATCGTCAACCTCGAGCGTGCAACAATCGCGGGGCGCGAAACACTCTCCAGGCCCGCCAAGGGTTCCGGCTACGCCAACGCCAGCGAGCTCTTCGACGACGGGGAGAAAATGGGCCGCCTCTGGGATCTTGAGCTGCTGACCCGTCGCCAGTCCTTCGCCGCCGCCCTCGATTGGCCCAGTGAGGCCCAGCTCTTCCTCAACACCACGCCCCAGGTCATGGCCGACCCAAGATTTGTGGGCGAGCTGGTCCAGTCCGTTCGTTCGACGCCCGGCCTCACACCTGGCCGGATCGTTATCGAGATCACCGAGCGATGCGAGAGCCGCTACGACGACGACCTCGTGCGTCAGGTCTCGCTGCTCAAGAGCTTTGGTTTCGAGATCGCGGTGGACGACGTGGGCGCGGGCACGAGCGGGCTCAACCGCATCATGGCACTTCGCCCGCGCTGGCTCAAGCTCGACCGCGAGCTCGTGGTCGATATCCAGCTCGACCGGACCCGCCAGAACCTCATCCGCTTCCTGCTGCACTTTGCCCGCATGAGCGGCGTGCGCGTGATCGCCGAGGGCATCGAGCGCGAGGAAGAGCTCGCCTCACTCATGGACCTGGGCGTCGTCTACGGGCAAGGGTTCTTCCTCGCAAGGCCCGGTGTTCGATCGCTCCAGCTTGCCCCGCCGCTCGTCGAATGGCTCAAGTCGCGCCGTGTCAACGGCGAGGCGACGCGAAGCCGCGACCCGCGGCAAACTCCGATCAAGCGGTACAGCCGCCCCGGCATGGTGGTCGCGTCGGGCATGTGCGCGATCGACGTGGCGAGCCTGTTGCTCCGCGAGCCGCGCGAGCCGGGCGTCGTTGCCACCGATGGCGAGCGCTTCGTGGGGTGGTGCCCGCGCGATCAGGTGCTACGCGCCGCGGGCGACGGCCGGTCGCACCAGCCAGTGGGCTTCCTCGTTCATCCCGACGCGTCGATCGTCGATCCAGACACCTCGATCTGCGTTGCTCTTGAGCTCGGCTGCGCCCGCGACGAGCGATCTGCGGGCGACCCATTGGTCCTGGGTGACGCGGGCGGCGTCGTGGGCATCGCCACAGTTGGCGACCTGCTCCAGGCCGCGGCGACCCTTTCACGCGAGGTGCAGTCTCGGACCGCGCCGGTGACGGGCCTGCCCACGCGCGTCCGCGCCGACGAGCACATCGGGCTCCTCATCCGCCGCAGCAGGCCCGACTCAACGACCATCAGGCCGCCCTCGTACGACGCGGCGGTCGTCGATATCCGGTGCTTCGCCGATTTCAACGCGGTCTTCGGCTTCGACCTGGGCGATCAGCTCCTCCAGCGGCTCGTCTCGCTCATCCAGTCCGAGGTGGCGGGCGACGACCACGAGAACTTCGTTGCCCACCTGGGCGACGATCGCTTCCTCATCACCGCCCGGTCCGGAGTTCTGTTCGATCGGCTCAATCGCCTGGCGCTCGCGTTCGATTCCGCCGCTGCCAACAGCGGCGGACGCCGCGGCGAGACCCTTCTCGCCGGGGTCGACGCCCCGTGGGCAACCCTTCGAATCGTGGTCATCCTCAACGCCTTCGCGGGCATCGAGAGCCCGCGCGATCTCTTTCAACTCGCGGACATCGCCCGTGGGAGCGAGTCCGCACTCCCGCGGACAGGCAGAACACACCGCAGCACGGTTGTGCAGGTTCCCAACGCCCCTGGCACGCCCATACGTCTGTCGGCATAAGCCCTGGCACGGCACCAACGCCTACTTCGTGGCCGCCAGGTACGCGGCGAGGACATCGCGGGCCGCTCCCAGGTCCACCAGATCGATCATCTCCGTCACGGTGTGGATGTACCGCGTGCCCACAACAATACCCACAGCCCGCGCGCCGGCCGCCGCCTGCTGCGCCGCCGCACCGTCCTGGCCGCCCGCCGCGAGAATCGTCCGCTGATACGGGATCTTTCCCTTGCGCGCGATCTCCTCAACCTCTGCCACAAGCTTGTGATCCGCGATGAACGAGCTGTCCTTGATGTGGAGCCCGAACCCGGCCCCGTGCTTGGTCACCATCTCTTCGGCTGGCACGCCCGGAGTGTCGCACGAGAGCGTCACGTCGATCCCAAGCCCAATGTCGGGCTGCACCGCGTGGCTCGCCGTCTTCGCGCCGCGCAGGCCCACTTCCTCCTGCGTCGTGAAGGCCACCACCACCTCGCACCCGTGCTTGCCGCCGTCGGCGACCAGCTTTCGCACCGCCTCGATGCCAAGCCAGCACGCCACGCGGTTGTCCAGAGCTTTGGATACGAACTTCTTGCCCACCTGGATCGCCGGCTCGTGCATCACGATGTAGTCACCGATCCGCACCTTTTTCTTCAATTCGTCCACCGGCAGCCCGATGTCAACGAAGAACTCTTTCACCTCCGGCACTTTCTCACGGTCCTTGACGCTCGATATGTGAATCGGCCTGCCGCCCGGATTCATCACGCCGACATAGTCCCCGCCCTCCGCGCACACCAGCACGCGGCGGCTGAACAGGTTCCTCGCATCAAACCCGCCCGCCGGATTGATCCAGATGAACCCCTTGTCGTCTATGGCGCTCACATAAAACCCGATCTCGTCCATGTGGCACAGCAGCATCACCCGCTGGGCCTTCGCCCCGGGCTTCGCCTTCACCGTCGGTTTCCGCCGACAGATCAGATTCCCCATCGCGTCGGTCTCGACCGAGTCGAAGAGCCCCGCGACCTCCGCCGTGATCAGTGCCCGCACACGCTCTTCCCGCCCGGGAACGCCGGGGGTCTCGCAGAGCCGCCTGAGAAGATCGAGGTTCAATCCGGTGTCTTTCTTTGCCATAGGCCGCATTCTACCGCGCTTTGCACGACCGCGTTGCAACCAGGATTCAACTCGCGGCCCGTTCACCCGCTCAACCCAACTACCATCGATCATGCCCCTTGTCAGCCCACTTCTCCCCCTGCAACATCAAGCCGGCGCGTTCGTCTCCCCCTGGGGCCCGCCCATCGGCGAAACAACGATCGAGATCATCCAGTCCTTCGGCGAGCTCGAGCTCGAATACGCCTCCATCCGCAAGTCGGCCGCCCTCTTCGATCAGCCCCAAAGGGCCACGATCCAGGTCACCGGCTCCGAACGCCTCGCGTTCCTCAACCGCATGCTCACACAGGAACTCAAGGGCCTTGTCCCCTTCACTTGCCGCCCTTCATTCTGGCTCAATCGCAAGGGGCGTATCGACGCCGACCTGCTTGTGCTCAATCTTGACGGCCGCCTGATCCTGGACCTCGACGCTCACGCCCTGAGCCGCACCCTCACCGGCCTCAACGCCTTCATCATCGCCGACGACGTCACACTCACCGACACCACAAACGCCACCGCACGCCTCGCGCTCCACGGCCCCACCGCCGCAGCACTCCTCGACAAGGCCGCCGGCATCGTACAATCCTCGTTGCCCATCGCATCGCTCATGCCTGGCGGCATCGCTACGACCTCCATCGCCGCTGCATCGCTGATCGTCGCCAGAAACGATCTTGCGGGTGTGCCCGGGTTTGAGCTTTTCATTCCCGCCGACTCCACCGTAGCAGTTTTCGGGCGTCTCATGGAACTCACAACCGCGCTCTATCCAGAATCGGACCCGCGACACGCCGCCACGCAGCGCGTTCGGCTCCGCCCGGCTGGCTGGGCGGCCCTCAACATCGCCCGCATCGAGGCCGGGTCGCCCATCTACAACATCGACTTTGACGAGGGCTCGCTTCCCGCCGAATCGGGCGTGCTCATGGATCGCGTGTCGTTCACCAAAGGGTGCTATCTGGGCCAGGAAATCGTCGCCCGCATGCACGCCCGAGGGCACCCCAAGCAGCAACTCATCGCCCTTAGGCCCACATCGCCGCCCACCGCCTCACTCGAAGTCCTCGAATCGCTTCAACCAATCAGCGGAAACTTCGTCTACAAACCGCCCGTGCCCGGCACCGATCTCGAATCGTGGCAGCCAGCCGCCGAATCGCAGGTTGGCACGATCACAAGCTCCACGCTCGCGCCGATGCTCTCATCGTCGCCCGTCTGCTTCGCATCAGTGAAGTACGACCTCTCGCACGCGGGCACCGAACTGATCGCCATCGCCCAGGGCCGCCCGATGTTGATGACCGTTCAGACGCAGCTTCGATTTCTCGATGCCAAAGCCTGACCGGATCATTGGACCACAGCCTCGTACAGCGTCCCCAACTCTTCTACCAGTTCTCGCGGCACGCCTATATCCACCACCACGATCCGTCCGCAGCACGCGAGGCCATTCGCCCCCACAAGCCCTGGTTTCAAGCCTGCAAACGTCGCCGTTACATCGGCGCGGATGCACCGGCCCAGGATCGTCCCGATTGCCGAATCGAGCCCGCTGGGAACATCCGCCGCGACCACACGCACACCCGCGGGCCTCGCGTTGATCAACGCGATCAGCTCCGCCGCCACACCATCCACCGGCCTCGCCAGCCCCGTACCAAAGATCGCGTCAACGATCACCACGCCTGCCCGCAGCCCGCCAATTGCCGCACACGCCCTCGCATATGCCGCCGCGCCGCCCGTCTCGATCTTCAGCCCCATACGCCGCACGATACGAGCATTCACAGCCGCGTCGCCCGTGTACTCGGTGTGGTCATTTGTGGCGACGACCGTCACAGGCACGCCCGCGTTGTGCAGATGCCTCGCCGCCGCGTATCCATCGCCGCCATTATTCCCAGGCCCGCACACGACCACCGCTCGGGCGGTGCTTCCGGGCACTCTCACCCTCATCACCTCACGCGCAAGCCCGCTCGCCGCGTTCTCCATCAGGCAAAGTGTCGCCAGCCCATATCGTTCCACCGCAAGCTGGTCAAGCCGCCGCGCGTTCTCAGGGGTCAGCATGAACAGCCTTGGCTCCATCCCCACATGCTAGGCTCTGTCTGAAAACTCTCTAGACAGCCGATATTCCTGTCCAAATGACATGGAGGTCGGCACGATGAAACGGCATGAGCTCACGGACGAGCAGT